>MVZJ01000143.1 GCA_002069095.1 Bacteroidetes bacterium ADurb.BinA174
AACTATTTTACGAACAGTTGAATTTCCCCCTATTGATTCATACGCTCATGCATGGGTCTACGCACCGGGTGTAAAGGTGACCGTTTACGCCAACTTGCCCGGTGAAAGGCGACAGGTAGCCTCTCTCGATATGCCAGCTGCAAACTGGCAGGACGATCAACCCATATCCATCGCGTGCTCGGAAGGTTCTTCTGATTCCTACCGAATCGAGATAACCAACCTGCACGAGATGACCCTGCGTTATATCGATTTCTACTCGGCTGCCCGCCAGCAAAATTGGGAGTCGGAGGCAGCGTGGACGTTGAGAAGAATCGTAAGAGAAGACTATCCTCAGCAAAATTCGCGTGCGTGGGTAGATCCGGCAACGATTATCGATATAACCGGCAGTATGGACTCTCTGGGGCAACTTAACTGGACTGCTCCCGAAGGAAAATGGACTGTTCTTCGTATCGGTCACGTTAACACCGGACAGAAAAATGGCCCCGCTCCTCCCGAAGCAACAGGTTGGGAAGCCACGAAGCTTAATAAGAACGGCATAAGGGCCAATTTTGACGGATATATCGGACGATTAATAAAAGACGGTGGCGTTTTGCAAGACGGTTTGCTGCAAGGTGTTTTGCTGGATAGCTGGGAGTGTAAAACACAAACGTGGACGCCCAGATTAGACAAAATTTTCAATGAAAAATGGAACTATCCGCTTCATTCCATGTTTCCTGCGTTATTCGGGTACGTAGTCGATAATCCGGAAAACACGGCACGATTTCTTCGAGACTGGCGCGTGACGTTAAATGATTTGCTGGTAGAAAACTTCTTTGGAGAAATGAAGACCCTGGCGGACAAGAACGGATTGAAAGTATCCTTCGAAACAGCGTCGGGGGACGTTTTTCCAGGTGATATTTTGGAATATTACAAATATGCCGATATCCCCATGTGCGAGTTCTGGCAGCCTCGTTCGGATTCGTATGTGGGGAGTATCGAGTTCAAGCCTGTTAAACCAGCGGTATCTGCTGCCCGTGGCTACGGCAAAAAAAGAGTGGCCGCCGAAGCTCTAACTTCCTTCGAATTGACATGGAATGAGCATCCGCGTTTTTTGAAAGACATTGCCGATGACCACTTTGCAAAGGGAGTGACGCACTTGGTTTTCCATACATACACACATAATCCTCGGACAGATTTTCTACCGCCAAGCACATCGTTCGGAACGAGGATTGGCACGCCTTTTTTGAGGCTGCAAACCTGGGGGCAGTACATGCCTGCGTTCACCGATTATCTGGCGAGGTGCAATTATATGCTGGAAGCCGGGAATCCGGTATCGGATGTGTTAATGTATCTGGGTGACGAACAAAATCACAAACCGCCTCAATTGCTTCCGTTTCCCGAAGGGTATTCGTACGATTACTGCAACCCCGATATGCTACTGAACCGGTTGTCGATGAAAAACGGCAAACTTGCCACTCCTGAAGGAATTCAATATCGTGTGTTGTGGTTGTATGATTGCAAACGTATGCTACCGGAAACGCTGGAGAAAATCGCTTCGTTTGTAGAAGCTGGATTAATTGTTGTTGGATATGATCCATCGGGTTTAGCAACGTTAAGCGGCGGAGATGCGGCAAAACAACGATTTGATAGTGTAATCAAGAAGCTTTGGGGAGACGATTCTCAAAATATGCTTACGCTGGGGAAGGGGAAAGTATATAAAACTTCAGACATCGGATCGGTGTTGACAGCAGAAAATATTGACAGAGACGTTGTTTCAAATTCTCCTGATCTTCGCTGGCTACATCGCCAAACCGATGAATCAGATATCTATTTTCTTTCCACTTTTCCAGAAAAAGGATATCAGGGAATAGTGTCTTTTAGAAGCAGAGGAAACGTAGAAATTTGGGATGCGTTATCGGGAGACATTTTTGCGGCAAATTCAAGAATAAATGGCGATTACACGGAAGTTGATATCGACATTCCTGCAGGAAATTCCTGTTTTGTGGTCATTCGAAATAAAAAATCGAATAAACCACTCAAACTGTCGAAATCGATAAATAAACTCGATTTGGCTAACGCGTCATGGCAAATTAATTTCCCTAAAAGGTGGGGAGTAGAGAACTCACCGGTTGTTTCAAATCAATTGGTTGCATGGAAAGACCTTCCGGTATCGGATGAAGGAAAATCATTCTCCGGAACGGTAACGTATGAAACTACCTTCCTGATGGAAGATAAATTAGCTAATGCCATGTATTATTTGAATTTAGGAAGGGTGGAATTCATTGCGAAAGTATCGGTAAATGGTAAAGATGCGGGCACTTGCTGGAATTCGCCGTATGTGTTGGAAGTAACTGAACACTTGCAACAGGGAGAGAATAAACTAAAAGTTGAGGTCACCAGTACATGGTTTAACCGGTTGGTGTACGATGCCGCATTGCCTGAAACTGATCGGAAAACTTGGACGATCGCTGGCCCTGAAGCAGGACTTCCCTTGAAAGAATACGGCCTTTTAGGACCAGTTTCAATAGAAATGCGGAATTAACAAAGAGACTTGATACTTAAAATAAGTTAAAGTTGGTGTATTGCACATCAACTTTAATTTTTTCTTATTTACTTTGTAATTCAAAGTACTTTTAATTATGAAGAATAAAGAAGCAATTGAAACAATAAAAGAAATAAGGGCGATGATGGAGAAATCGTCGCGATACTTATCGTTTAGTGGTACCTCGGTCATATTAATTGGCTTATATGCATTAGCAGGCGCATTCGCCGGCTTAAATGTAATGTCATCGGTAAAACATATACCGGGTGAATACTTGACTCCCTCATGGATAGCTATTGCACCTAAATTAATTCTAATTGCTGCTTCAGTATTGACATTAGCTTTAGGAACAATAGTATTTTTTTCTATACGGAAAGCGAAAAAAACACAACAATCCTTTCTTAGTAAACCTGCAATACGAACATTTTTGAATTTTTTCCTTCCGTTGGTAACCGGGGGCATATTCTGCATAGCACTAATTGTTAACGGAAATGTGGGAATTATTGCGCCTGCCATGCTTATATTTTATGGCTTGTCGTTGATAAATGCATCTAAATATACCTACGATAATATTTTCTGGTTAGGATGTGCAGAACTGTTTTTAGGTCTCGTTTGCGCTTTCTTTCCCGGAAAAGGTTTATTGTTTTGGTCAATCGGTTTTGGAATTTTGCACATCATTTACGGAATCTATTTTTACTTCCGTATTGAAAGAAAAGGAAAATAATGGTGAAAGAGTTTCTTGAAGATATTAATAAAGCTTTCGAAAGCAGAGTGCGCTTGGGCATTATGTCGATGCTGATGGTGAACGACGAGGTAGATTTCAACACCTTTAAAGAACTGTTGGGATTGACCGACGGTAACCTGGCAAGCCACATCAAAGCGCTCGAAGGTTTGGAATATATCAAGGTGAAGAAACAATTTGTTGAGCGAAAACCGAAGACAACTTATTCCAGAACCCGTGAAGGAGAACATGCTTTCAAAGAGCACTTGCGAGCGCTGGAAGCCTTTATTAAGAAAACATCTGACTAATAGACATCAGATATCAGACAATTTAACAACCAAAAAAATGAAAACAAACGAAAATCAACCACTTGAAGTGCCGCCACCGGCATCTTTCGAAAAAAGAAACCTTATCGAACGGTATTCAACCTCTATTAAAGCCGTTGTTGTAGGCGTACTTACGCTTATGCTGCTTATTCCGTTAGCGATGATTCAGTCGCTGATTCGCGAGCGACAAAACACCAAACAGGGAGCAGTGCAGGATATTACATCGAAATGGGGCGGCGAGCAAACCATTACCGGACCTTGCCTTGTTATTCCTTATGAGGAAATTATGATCGAAGACAAAAAAGAAATCGTAATAAAAAGAAATCTGTTGGTGTTGCCCGAAAAATTAGACACGAAAATAACGACAAAAGTCGAAAAACGAAAGAGAGGCATCTACGATGCATCGGTTTACGGGTCGGATATCGCGCTTTCGGGACAATTTGATTTGTCGGTAATAGGCAAGCAGAATGTACAGCTTTCGCAGATAAATTGGAACGATGTGCGGTTAATCATCGGAGTCTCCGATTTGAAAGGCATAAAAGATAACGTTTCGTTACAAAGCGACGGACAGGTGATTTACTTTGAACCCGGTATTCCGGTGGAAAATCTGGCAGTGGGAAGGGGGAGTACAACTATGAGTGTATCGGATAAGGCGACCGTTTCCTACGATTACGCAAATAGCACATACGAACTGTTCACCGTGGGTTTGAATGCAAAAATCGATTCCTTAAATCCCGTTTTACAGACAGCGTTTCCGTTTACTATTTCACTCAAAATGAACGGTTCACAGGGACTTTATATTGTTCCTATCGGAAAAACGACCACTACCGATATAAAATCGGATTGGAATACGCCCAGTTTCGATGGGGAATTTCTTCCCGAAACGCGTGAAATTGATAAAACAGGTTTTACAGCTCAGTGGAAAGTATTGGATTTAAACCGCAGTTTCGGACAAGTTATTCGAGTCGATAACGACAATGCCATCAATCAAATGGCTTCGTCGCGGTTTGGCGTGCGGTTTATTCAGGCGGTTGACCAATATCAACAGAATATGCGAAGCGTGAAGTATGCCGTTCTCATTATCGTGCTCACGTTTGTGGCAGTATTTTTTATAGAATTGCTACAAAAGAAATCGGTAAATCCTTTTCAATATATTCTCGTGGGATTGGCTTTAGTGTTGTTTTATACGTTGTTGCTTTCTATGTCGGAAGTAATCGGGTTTAATCTCGCGTATCTTATAGCAGCAGCCATGACCACTATTTTAATAATGCTTCATATGGGTAGTATTTTGAAAAACCGCAAACAAGGGCTTTTGATTGGTACGTTGCTTGCTTTCCTTTACATTTTTATTTTTATTCTTATCCAGATGGAAAGTTACGCTTTGTTGGTAGGAAGCTTGGTATTGTTTGCTATTTTGGCGGTGATTAT
>MVZJ01000144.1 GCA_002069095.1 Bacteroidetes bacterium ADurb.BinA174
GAAGTATCGACGAAACCAAAACCAGCTTGAACAGTTAAACTGTCCTTTCAGGGCGAAATTGTGGACTGTAATTACCAACCAGAAGCGCCGCTTCGCTCTGCATTGGGCTGAAATAAACTGCCACTTCGTGGTGTTAGGAAGTATTGCAGATATTCATATTAATTAAATTTAAATCTACGATGCAAATTTAAATTTATTTTTAATATAATGTATGTTTAAATATAATTTTAACACTTTTTTAAATTTGCCGCTTGTTCAGTCTATAAATATTGATTTGGATTAAATATGTTATTGTCTTAACCCACATTATTCATGTTTTTATCTTTATGCGGATGTAAAACGCGAACCTCACCGTGGTATAGTTGATTATTTCAAGAGGGTTGAAACGCAGCAGAGACGTAAAGATAAAAGCGAGCAATTACAAAAACGAGTGTCAAGTCAAGAGTTTTGAGTTTAAAACCCCTTTATTTATAAGAATCTCAAAATACGATATGTGTTGTTTTATAATTGATGCGACACAAGAAAGTTTATAAAGATTTTACATACAGGCAATCACTATATAATCAAGAATATTTTTTATCTTTTATTGCGATAAATAATGAGGATTAACTATGCATCAACTTTTCAATATCCACTTTTTCTTTCTTCTTTTTCCGAACGGGATGCAAAATTTTATAAACAATGGGTACAACCACTAATGTAAGAAGTGTTGACATTGTCATACCTCCAATAATTACCCATGCCATACCGTTACGAAGTTCTGCTCCGGAACCTTTAGACAAAGCAACGGGCAACATCCCGATAACAGTTGAAAGAGCTGTCATCAGGATAGGACGAGTTCGTATTCGCACTGCTTGAATAAGCGCCTTATCCATATCCATGCCTTCACGGCGAGCATCGTTGGCAAAATCCACCAATAAAATGGCATTTTTCGCTACCAATCCCACAAGCATCACTAATCCCAACATTGCATAAATACTCATTGCCGTGTTGGAAAGCGCAAGCGCGAGTATAGCGCCCACTATGGAAAACGGTATGGAGAACATTACCACAAAAGGATCTGTCCAGTTGTTATATAGCAAAACCATAGATAAGTAAATAAGTAACAACGACAGCATCAACGCCGTAGTCAGCACACTCATAGAGTCGCTCATTTTTTTCATGTCACCAACTGCTTGCATGCGCAATCCCTTAGGCTTGTGTATGTTTTCTATTTTAGCCATAAACTCTTTAGACACAGCTCCGGCGGGAACTCCAAATACTTGAGAACGAAGCGTAACAGAACTGTTACGGTCAAAACGCTCCAGTCGGTTTGGACCAATTCCAAGCGAAATATCTGCAAATTGAGACAACCTTATGCTTTCGCCTCGAGTATTCATAAACTCTAAGTTCGATACGTTTTCGGCCTGTTCTCGGTATGATTTATCGGCACGAATATTAATATCATACTCATAATTTCCTTCGGTGTATTTCAATTGGTTGTTTCCCTGAAAATTCATTTGCATTACCATTCCTACATTATCGAGCGACAGTCCAAGTTCCGACATTTTATCCCGATTAACCGTTACGGTAATCTCCGGAGTAGCATTTTCAACCGATAACTCTTGTTGCATCACACCCGGTATTGTTCCTAAAGTTTCCAAAGCTTGTTGGGCAAAAAGCATTACCGAATCAGTATTATTTCCTGTGATTATATATTCTATGGCTGCTTTTGATGCTGTTCCGGTAAGACTCACACTGAATATTTTCACTTTAGCATTCACTAAATAATCGGTCAACGGTTTTCGTATTCGAGTAATATAGGTTTCCGTTTTTTCTTTTTGTTTTTTTAGCTTCACGTCTAATTCGGCAAGATAGGGCGTACCTTTTGTGCTTTGTGTGTTATCGCTCGTGAGCCCAACCATTGTAACTACACGGTCTGTTTCGGGACGACTTAGAAACCAATCCTCTGCACGTTTTACCAAAGCGTTGGATTCTTCCATTGATATATCCTTAGGCATTTCAAGTTGTACAATAAACTCGCCGCGGTCGATATAAGGTTGGAACTCAAAATTAATAAAACCAAGCGGGAAGAGCGACATCACGGCTACGGTTATTCCTAAAACTATCAGTCCAACCCAACGCTTGTGTCCCAAACCCCATTCTAAAATACCCGATACCCACGTACCAAAACGAGTGATACCTTGCTCAAAACCTTTCAGAATTTTTTCGAAAAAGTTTTTCCTTGAAATTTCCTGAATATTTCCGAAACGTGAAGTTAAAAGAGGAACTAACGTAAGAGCCGCCAACAAACTAAAAAGAATGGAAATAACAATTGCTCCACAAAACTGTCTTAAAATATCCGAAACGAGCGTATTTGTGAAAATAATGGGCAAAAACACCATTACCAACACTACCGTAACAGAAATAACTGTGCCTCCAATCTCTTTTAACGCATCGAAAGTTGCTCTTACCCTGTTTTTGCCCATTTCTATGTGTCGATACACGTTTTCGATTACCACAATTGCATCGTCTACCAACACCCCGATAACTAATGATAACGCCAAGAGCGACATCAAGTTTAGCGTATAGTTGAACAGTTTCATCCCGATGAAAGTTGCTACAAGTGAAACCGGAACAACCACCATCACAATAAGCGCGTTGCGGAAATTATGCAAGAAAAACAGAATAACCAACGAAACTAACAAAACAGCAAGAAATAAATCGGTAATTACCGACTTAATAGATTGATGAGTAAATACTGTAGTATCTTGCGCCACAGTTATTTGCAAATCTTCAGCCGAATAAGTTTCTTGCAGTTGCCCGATTAGTTTTGTTACTTGTTCGCTCACTCTGATAGCGTTGGCGTCTGATTGTTTTTGAAGATTTATTAGAATAGCGTCTTGACCGTTAATTCGTCCAAGTTTCACCGGATCTTTAACGGCATCAGAAACATCGGCAATATCGCCAAGGCGGATTTGCGCGCCGGTTTGGGTAGTATTGATAACCAAATTTCTAAGTTCGTGAATGCTGTTCAACTTCCCCGAAAGACGTATTGCGGTTTGCGACTCATCGCTATGCAGGTAGCCCGTCGGAAAATCGAGATTGGCTCCGCGAATAGCTCCCTGCACCATTACCGGAGTAAGCCCGAAAGCTTTCATCTTTTCCTGGTTGAGGTTGATTTGTATTTCGCGCTGCATTCCTCCCACGAGAGATATTTTTGCCATACCCTGTACGCGTGAAAGTTCGGGTAGTACACGCTTATCAATTAAATCGTAAAACTCGGTAGGTTCCAAATTTGAAGTTGCCGAAAGAATTAAAATTGGTTTTTCGTCCACCGATATTTTAGAAATTGTGGGCGACAAGATGTCTCGAGGCAACTCGGCACGTTTAGCTGCCAGCAGGTTCTGCGCATCGGTGATTGCTTTGTCTATATCGGTTCCGTAGGTAAAAGAGACAATTAACATCGACATGCCCTCAAAAGAGTACGACTGTAATTGGTCTATTCCTTCCATGCTCGAAAGCGCATCTTCTGCCTTTCGTGTCAGGGAATTTTCTACTTCGCTTGGCGATGCGCCCGGATAAATTATTTGCACGTTTAAAACCGGAGGCGTAAACTTAGGCATGAGTTCGGCGCTAAGGCTTTTGTAACTCAGGTAACCTAAAACTGTCAGTAGTAAAAACAGTACAATAACATATACGGGACGCTTAATAGATAATTCGGTAATTTTCATTATTCTTGATATTTAAGGAGTTGATATCATTGAATGTTTTTCACTTTCACACCGTCAGTAACGTTTATTAGTCCGGCTACAATAACGCTATCGGCGGGTTGTAATCCTTGTAAAATCTCGATTTGTTCGCCCACCATATCGCCGGCAACAACTTTTTGTTTTTTTGCTGTTCCGTTTTTCACAACAAACACGTTAGCCGCTTGTACGCTGCCAACAATAGCATTTCGTGGAATCAATATTCCATTTTTCATAGCGCCGATATTGAAAAGCACGGTAACAAACATTCCCGATTTCAAATCTTGTTTGTCACCGGTTAGTGTTACTTCTATCGGAAAATTAAGCGAGCGGTCGGCCTTATCGCTGATGAATGTTATTTCTCCTTGAAAAATTTTATCGGGAAAAGTTTCACTTTTCACTGTTACCGATTGTCCCACAGTGAGGTTCAATCGTTGTTTTTCGGTAGCAAAGCACATCGCTTTCAGTTGCGAATCGTCAATAATATCGAACAATTTGGCGCCCAGGTTCACATAACTGCCTACCTCTACGTATCGTCTGTATATACTGCCCGTTATAGGCGATTTTATGGAGGCATCAGCAAGGTGCTTTTTACTGGTTATGAGCCTGCTCTCTGCAGCAATCATTTGTGTGCGGATATTGTCTAATTGCTGATCGGAAACCCCTCCTTGCACGTTAGCATTTTTAAACCGCTCATAATCTTTCTTCAATCCGTTGTATGCCGCTTCGCTTGATACAACATCGGCGCGCAGCATTTCGTTATCGAGTTGTACCAATACTTTGCCCTTCCCTACGCGACTTCCCTCATCGGCATAAACGCCTATAACTCGTCCCGAAACGTCGGACATAAACTGCAAATCGCGCAAAGCTTGCAATACTCCGTTTGAGGTAAATCCCATGGAATAGGCAGTGTCTGTGACAGCTATCATTTTCACGGCAACTTCGGTTGAGGCTTCCATCACCATTCTGGTTTTTTCTGCCGTTGATTTTTTGTTTAAAATTAAAACCACTACAATAAGGGCAACTATCGCACACACCGATAGTATGTAAATTAACTTCTTCATACGAGAATATTTTTTTAGTTTTTTATTTTTCGTTTATAAAATCACGGATATTACCGCTGGCTTTTTTTAATTCGATATATGCTTTCATATAGTCATTGAGAGCATTCGCGTAACTCAATTGAGCCTGCACAAGCGACTGACTGGCATTCAACACATCGGACATGGAGGACAACCCGAGTACAAAATTATTTTC
>MVZJ01000145.1 GCA_002069095.1 Bacteroidetes bacterium ADurb.BinA174
AGGAGAGCCAGCATTATACACGGCGCGATCTTCGAGATTGTGCCGTTTTTTTATGCCCGAACGGCGCGCGGCAAAACATCAAAATATCAAGATACCCGCCTTAAACGCGCTCTATTGAATTCGGACAATTTTCGTCTTGTTTCGACGGCGCCTTGGTAAAAAACGGAGCGCCCACGAAAATTATAAATGGTGAAACAGGGGTTTCGCCGCAAAAAGAAAATCGCCCACCACGAACAGGCAGGCGATCTTTTTTATTTTGGCCGAGGTAAAAAACGGGCGGCTAAACTTTTGCGTCCTTCAGCGGACACCATTTCGGGAACGCCTTTGACTTTATGGTGATGACGCGCGGAAGGCCGCCGTAAACGCGAAACCTTCGGCATCCATAAGGATTTTTAACATTACCTATTTCAATGTATTCCGGGCAGTCCTCGCAGCACTCAATGTTCTTGGTGTATATTTTCATTTAATCGCCTCCATTATAATTTCATTATTGGTAAAAATTTTCCGTCTTTTTCTTTTACTATAATTTTTTCAAGTGCAAGAATTTTTGCTTCGATAACTTTTTTGGTTGCTCCTTCTATTTCAAAAACTTTAACGGTATCGCCTATTTTGTCGTAATCAAAAGATGGAAACCAACGGTTGTTGTCAAGTATTTTTATCCTCAAATGTGTTTTCATCTAATCCTCCATTATCTCTTTAATCTTTTCTCGATATTCTTTACAAGATATATCCTGCGGCGTTTGGTCGTAATCTCTCAACTCCAACGCCTTCAACTTGTTCATGCGCTCCAGCTCGCGGGCGATGCGGTCGAGGGCAAGGGCGATGTGGATTTCGTTAGTCATTTTCTCCTCCATTTATTAATCGTTTCGCAGGCCCATAAGTATGCGATATAGCAGAAGGCCGGCACTGCTAAAATAAGCAGAAGATATACCCCGAACTTAAACTCCATGCCGCCCATTACTCCTTCCCCTCCCTCGGCTGCCATTCGGAGCAGCACATTTTATCCATCGTCAAATAAAGATTTAAATTGCCGTTATCGCTAACTTTTCTTAAAAACCAATTATTTTTCAAACATTTATACGGTAGTCCTCTTTTTAAATGTCCGCACGTTTCGCAGCACTCTCTACACTTTATCATTGTTTTCCTCGCTTTCTACTATTTCCCCCGTCCATTTAGCGGCTGGGTTTGCAAAAGTTTCTCCAATTTCAAAAAAATGCTCATTATCACAACGCCATTGCCAGCCGGTTTTATATGTTACAGGATTTAAGTATTTTCTGTTTTCCATTTTCTCACCGCATATTGGACATATCATTTCTTTCCCTCCCTTTCGCTTTCTTTCTTTACGCCTAATGAGCAGAAGTCTGAATCATATATTGGCCGTCCGTTTATTCCACAAACTAATAACTCGGCGATTATTCGTCCATCTTCGTCTTGTGAATATTCATATTGTATTGAGCGACAATCCTTGCAATATACAACCTCCTATCTCAAAGTCTGTCATCTCACACCCCACTCAATGTAATACCTTGGCTTCTCTGGTTGCTTTTCGCTAATTACAATAATCCACATTAAGATAAGCGCGATTAAGATTGTAATTAAAAATGCGGTTACGGCGTTATCGTTCATCATCTCCCCTCCTCAAGCGCGAACAGGCGGTCGGCCTCTGCTTTGATACTGTCGGTTTCCTCTCTTAATTTAACCTCGTCCATCCAAGAGGCAAGGCGGTTTTTGCTTTGTTCACGACGATATGTGGTTCTGGCAATCTCAAGTGCGTCCCTTGTTGTATAGTATGTTACTTCTGTCTTGTCATCTGGTTTGTTGTAGTGTGGTGTTGTGTTTTTTATTATCTTCTTTTCTGTTGTGTTATCCTCTGTTATGTTATTATAAGTATCGTTTCGTATTTCACTCCCGATACAACCCGATACGGTCGTATTTTCTTGTAATACGGTTGTATCAACATCACATACGGTTGTATTACGGTCGTATTTTTGTTTGTTCCAACGGACCGCGATATTCTTTTTAGCTTTCACGCTTTTTTCTTTAATTTTATCTTGAGCCTCGGCAATATAACGGGATGAAAAAATGTGCTTCTCAATTTTAAAGTCTGGCAGGGTTGAAACAAGTTCGATAAATTTATCAAAGTCCATTTCAGAGTCAAACTTTAAGCCGCGCGCTAAAATTGTTTTTTGCATTTTGTCTTTAAGATTATATTCGTTATCCATTTCGTTCAGCATTTCAATCAATGCTATTATGCGTCCAACCGCTTGATATCCGTGTTCACCAACAACAAACCGCATATATGGTGTGGTTGTGAAATTCATCGGCAGAGCGATAAACTTAACATCCTTCATTATTTCACCGCCTTCTGCAATAATTCTTCAACCATCTTATTTAATAATTTACCTTCGTTGACCGCTTTGATTTTGAGAGCCTTGTGCAATACATCATTAATTCTAATAACTTTGAGCATAATCGTTTACCTCCGTTAATTATTTTGTTATATACATATTGTAACATAATTTCGTGCATTTGTCAAACACTTTCTAAACTTATTTTTCTGCCTGCTTCACCATACACATTCGGCTCGACCATACACTAATTTGTATTGCAAAACATACAGTAAAATGGTATAATGCGTGTTTTGGGGTTGGCATGAAATGTGCTTAATAAAGTGCGGAGGTGAAAGAATGGGAAAAAGCGAAATGATGTTTAGCGGTTCGACAAGATGAGCGACGAGGAATTCGAGGCCGAAACCGCGAACGAACACGCCCGCGAAATGTTAGCAAGTATAGGTTACAAGAGAAATGAAAAGGAGAGAAAAAATGATTAAATATACACTCAATGGTGAACAAATTGAAATAATTCAGGAAGTAAAAGCAAATCATTTGGGGCTTGACGGATATCTCGGCATCAGAAAATATTATCGCGGCCCCAATGACGAGGAAGATTTTACCTCCGAACCGATTTATTTTGACGGTGCAGATATCTTCGATGAAATACCCACCAGCCGTTATGACAACAGAATTCAGAAATTACAGATCGATATAAAGGAACTCGAAACTAAACGCAATAAAATAACCGATGAAGTGCGTGACTTAGAGCGAAATCAAAAAGCTTTAATAGAAAAATTCAAGACTTACAATGAGTTAAAACATATTGAAGATTTTATTTCCGGAAAGATCACGCATTACGTTACCAAATACGGAGAAATAATAACGTTTCCCGATCCTAAAGACCGAAAACTGCAAGACAATTATAAACAATATCGAGTTTTTTCTTTATATGGCGATCCCGACAGAAAAATTCAATGGAAACTTTCGGAATATCGCGACGGTTCCGGTGACGTACAGGAAGTAACCGCCTGTTTTTCTTACGAAGAAGCTCTGAAAATAGCAACGGAAATCGTCGTTAAAACTTTTAATCAAAACCCCTTTACTTGGAACTTCAGAGAAGTTGAAAAACTTAGTGCCGTCGATAAGGTTGACCCCGAAAAGTTGGCCATTTACAAGGCTAATCTTAAAAAAGAACGGCACGAAGAAATCGAAAAACTTAAATTAAAAATCAAAGAATTAGAATTATTATAAGGAGTGGTGAACATTATGGAAGTTAAAATCACAATGAGCGACCTCAAAAGACTTATCGAAGATAGCGAAAGCAAAACATATTACTACGAAAAACTTAAACTTATCGCCGAACTTTTCAAGGCAAACAAGCACGATCTTGTGCAGGCCGAACTTGACAAACTGTTCCTGGGGGTATAGCATGACATTAATAGAGCAAACCGAAGCGGTCGTCAAGTGGATTGAGCGAGTAATCGATAATCCGGCGACGGCCTGCAAACGGTGCCGCAAATGGCATAACGACATAGTGGCTGGCAAGCGCGGTGTGTGCCATGCTTACAGGGCGCAAACATATCCTGATGATTTTTGTCTGCGTGAATTTGAAAGGAGGCCGTAATGGAATGCCCAAGATGCGGGGGATGGAATGACAAACCCGTGGAGGGCGACTACGACGGGAGTTTGGTTATTTCTTTTTTCGTTTGTGATTGTGGTTGCCAGTTCAATGCGATTTTTATTTACGATCATTGTGAAGTTTTGGAAGAACCGCCCGAGCCAAAATTACATTACCAAACCGAAACCGAGCGCGACAACCCGCGCGATAATATTGTAGAAAGGAGTTAGTTATGTTGACAAGTAGTGGTTTTGTTTGTGATGTTTGCGGTAAATATATTTTGCTTTCACCTGTTTATCCTTTTTCAATAAGCGGAAATATGTTTCACGCTCACGAAAGTTGCATACATGTTGTTAAAGAGATGGTGGCCCAAAAAGATTATAAAATATTACCAGACGGGCCACTTAAAGAACTTTATGAAGAACAAGCAAAGGAGGCATACGAACATGGAACGAAGTAAATACATCGGCGGCTCTGACATCGCGGCACTATGTGGAGTTAGCCGGTTCAAGGGGGAGTATGAAGTGTGGCTGTCGAAGACGAGCGAGGCATATGTGAAGCCATCCTCGTTGGCTATGGAATGGGGCAATCGGCTTGAGCGCGTGGTGGCCGATAAGTTCGCCGAAAGCCACGCCTTCGGCCTCTTGCCCGGCAGGCCGATACAGCATCCCGACTTCGCCTTTATCGGCGGCACACCCGACTTCATTTATAGCGAAGCCGACGGTTCGCAAGGTGTTCTGGAAGTCAAGACAACGAGCGCGTATAACGTCAAGGACTGGGATGAGGGTAATGCTCCGGACGAATATATCCTTCAACTTCAATGGTATCTCATGCTCACTGGCCTTACCTTCGGCTATCTCGCCGTGCTTATCGGTGGGCAGGACTATCGCGAAGTTAAGGTAATAGCCGACCTGCGTTTGCAGAAAAACCTCTTGACAATCGCAGGTCGGCTATTACCTTAACTTCGCGATAGTCCT
>MVZJ01000146.1 GCA_002069095.1 Bacteroidetes bacterium ADurb.BinA174
TCATAATATACTTCGAGTTTATATTGTCCCTGTGGAAACTCGATGATACCTTCCAAATTTACTATGGTTGTTCTACCTGCAGGTAAAATGGTTTTTTGGTGTGCCAATTCAAATACCTGCGTTTCATCGGCAAGAGAAACGGCTTTTACACCAATTTGTGCCCTATACTCTACATTACCGGAATTTAAAAGCTGTAGTTTAACATTAAGCTTTCCGCCTTCAAATATGGTGGAAGGAGAGTTTTCCACAACAGCCGGAACTGCTTCTGAAAGAGTAAATGTTTTTCCGGGAGCAGTGAAACCGATACCTGAATTGGTTATGATTGCTTGAATTTCCGATACTTTTCCATATTCAACCATTGCAGGTTCCCATGTACCCGCACCTTGTGGACGAAAAACAGGCTTGATAAAAAACTTTCCTGTCGCTGATTCATTGGGACGGATATCGGGTATGCCAATATTCAAAAAAGAAAGTGAAGGAAAGTAATATCCATTTTTAAGTTCTATATCTCCATAATACTCCTTGATTATTTTTACAAAGTTTCCGGTTTCATTGTAAAGAGCAAGCGCTAGTTTCCCTTTGAATCCGAACAAACTAGTTGGATACACTTCGGAAAGGTCAAACTTAGCCTTTTGAGTTCCGATTATGGACGTTTTATCTACCGTTATCTCTTTAATTCCAATTCCGGCACTTTGTTGCACAGAGCTTGGTTGAGGTTTTTGAATACCATAATAAATAGCTTGGTTTAAGTTAAAGCCACCACTTCCGCCTCCTATACCTACACCACCCGGATTCAAAGCCGACACTTCAAAATAGCCGTCATAACTTCCGCTCCATCCCCAATTGATATGCACAAGATTATCGGCATTATAACCATCACACACAAAAGCATGTCCACCTCCGGTACCATGTCCTTTCATCAAAAGGGGACGGGATTCGTTCAATTCTGCTTTAATCAGCTGTAACCATTCGTCTTCGGAATAATATTTTCGCGAAGCTTCTTTAACACCTATATCATAATCAAAATATTGATACAATCCTAACGCACCGACAGATGTAATTGCGCTACTTGATGTTGCTGTGTAATCCATTTCTGCTGCCACTCCGGCGTGATACATAAGGGTTGCTATTGCGGTCTTTTGTTCTTCGGTAGCTTGTACATTTTTATATTTAGGAAGCATATTATCCCAATCGTATTGGGTAGCACCAAAATTTGCGGTGAGTTCTTGGTTTAACTTTTTTGTAGTATAAGTTTTGATGCCTTTGCCTACTTGCGGATACTTATGATAACGCATTACTTGAGCCATGGCTGTTGCCACACAGCCCGTGACCGACCTTCTATCACCATCCATCGGGCATAAGTTGTTATAAGGAGCACCTTGGTCGTATTGAATTTCACCTAAAAGCGGTTCAACTTGATTTTTAACAGATTCACTGCGAGCAATAACAGGTATGGTATTTGACTCAGGTAATTCTTTAATCGCATACGCTATCTGTTCCGAATAACCCTGCAGCCACTCCTTCATGTTTACAGGAATGTTTTTCTCATCGAAACTACCGTTGAATGAATAACCGAGGATAATTCTAGCACGTGAATCGGCAGCAACAATTATAAATCCATCGTTATTCGACAGGTTATAAACATAATAATGAGGTGTTCCGGTCATCGTATCTTTGGCTGTATAAACCGGTTCAGACTCTACTTCCGGTGAAGATCTTTTTCCGGGAAAAAACTCTGAAACTGATGTCTGACTCAAAAACTGTTTAACATATTGGAATGCCCTAGCTCGATCTATCGGGGAAGCAATTAATCCTGAAAAGATAAAAAAAACTGAAAATAATAAAAGAATAGCTCTTTTCATTTGCAATTTGGAATTTCCCACGATATTAATAAATACCGAGCGATGATTTTCTTGTTGCATTGATATATGGGTGTTTTGAATTTAAAGTATAAAGATATATAGATAAAAAGAGAAAAAGTCAAGATAAATAAAGAAATTATCGTCAATGTTGTGTTTTTTTAACTTTTATTGAGTCGACATTTTAAAACCTGGAGTTTTTATAACTTTGGCGACTAATTATTGGAGTTATACTTTCATTTGAAAACTTTTTTACTTAATTTCTTTATTTGCATGTTCCATTTTTTGCCGAATCTCATCGGTGCACAAATTGCCGATGCTGCCTGCGTGAGTGTGATTCACGGTTGGCTCTACATCAAATATACCGCTTTGCACTTCGTGTCCCACTTGTTGATACGCTTCGCGAAAGGGAACACCTTGTAGCACCAATTGATTAACCTTTTCTACCGTGAAAAGGTATTTGTACTTTTCGTCGTTCAAAATATTTTTGTTTACCGAAATATGCGAAAGCATAAAGTGCGTCATTTCAAACAGAGTATGCAGTGTTTCAAGAGCAGGGAACAAATTCTCTTTCAGTAGTTGGAAGTCACGGTGGTAGCCGTGAGGTAAGTTGGTCGTCATCATCGCAATTTCGTTGGGAAGACTTTGCAACCGGTTGCTGTATGCACGAATAAGTTCCCACACATCGGGATTCTTTTTGTGCGGCATGATGCTTGAACCGGTTGTAAGGTTATCGGGATACGAAATAAAACCATAATTTCCCGATAGGTACATACAGTTGTCCGCTGCAAGTTTATTCAGCGTGGAAGCGAACGATGCGATGCTGAAAGCGAGAATGCGTTCGGTTTTTCCGCGACCTATTTGCGCAGCGACCACATTGTAGTTCATCGTGTCGAAATCCAACTCGCGGGTAGTCATTTCACGGTCGAGAGGAAACGAGCTGCCATATCCTGCTGCTGAGCCGAGCGGATTTTGATTGGCAACGCGCCAAGCGGCAACCAACGTATGCATATCATCCACCAGTGTTTCGGCAAATGCTCCGAACCACAGTCCGAAGGATGAAGGCATGGCGATTTGTCCGTGTGTATATCCGGGCAGCAAAACCGATTTATGTTTTTCGCTAAGCGATTGCAAGAGATTGAAAAGTTGCAGGGCATCGTCCTTTATTTTTCGTATTTCATCTTTGAAAAACAGTTTTAAATCGACCAATACTTGATCATTGCGCGAACGTCCTGAGTGAATTTTTTTGCCTATATCGCCTAATCGTTCCGTGAGCATCGCTTCAATTTGCGAATGAATATCTTCGGCATCTTCGGCTAAGCGAAAATTTCCGCTTTCCACTTCGGCGAGAATGTTTTGCAACTCTGCTTGAAGTATTTCCTCTTCTTCGGGTTCGAGCAAACCGATTTTTACAAGCATTTTAATATGCGCCATTGAGCCGATAATATCATATTTTGCCAATCGCTCGTCAAACTCGCGGTCTCTACCCACCGTAAAGTTTTCTACCAGTTTATCGGCATCGAAGCCTTTGTTCCAAATTTTCGCCATTTGTTTAATCTGTTTTTTGTTTTCTCAATTCCTCTATAAACCGAATATATCCGTTAATACCTTCCTGCAATTCGCTTATCAACACAAATTCATCGGCTTGGTGTGAACGCGACGATTCACCCGGTCCCATTTTAATGGCGGGACACGAAATGCGCATCCAGTCCGATGTGGTGGGCGAAACGTATGTTTCAACTCCGAGGCTTTCTGCTGCTTGCATCAATAGATGATTAGGCGGTGTTGCCGAACTTTTGTTCGAGAGATTTCTTGCCGTGAGTTTACTTTTTACCTTCGATTGCAGAAGTTCCAAAATTTCGGGATTTGTGTATTGGTCGGTCGGACGAATATCCGTTACGAAAGTGCATCTGTCGGGAACCACATTGTGTTGTGTACCCGCGTTAATTTGCGTTACGGTAAGTTTCACTTCGCCCATGGCAGGCGATATTTTATCGAATTTCACCGATTTTATCGCCATTATATCTTCCAACGCAATATAGAGTGCATTCACTCCTTCGTTTCTCGCGGCGTGTCCGCTCACGCCGATTGCTTCGCCGTCAATTACCAGCAATCCGCGCTCGGCAATGGCTGCTCGCATTCCCGTCGGTTCTCCGATGATAGCGAAATCAGCTTTGATTTTCTCCCACAACATTCGCATTCCACCGGGTCCGGAATTCTCTTCTTCACACGACAAAACCAGAATAAGGTTAAAAAGCAATTCCGATTCGTAAAAGTGCAAAAAAGCCTGTAAGAGAGAAACCACACTCGCTCCGGCATCGTTGCTGCCTAATCCGTACAGATGAGTATCTGAAAACGGTGGATTAAACGGGTCGAAAGTGTAACTCGATGAAGGCTTTACCGTATCGATATGCGAATTGAGCATAAGCGTTTGTTTCGCATCGGAGTGGTGTGGTTGTCGAACGATGATATTATTCCCGATTTGCTCCGATTTTACTCCTTTTTCGGCTAAATATCGGCGCAAAAAGTCGCTCCGCTCTCTTTCTTCTCCCGAGAAAGAGCGAATGGAAACAAGTTTTCTCAACAAATCGACACTTTCTTGTAACATAACCGTTTAAGTTTATCGGATTAAAACCGTACCGTGTTTATTCAGTAAATTTTTCGCGTGCAAAATTACCACCTCTTTCACACCGTTATTGATTGCATTGAATGAGTTTTCCAACTTCGGAATCATTCCGTCGGCTATGACACCTTCTTTTTTCAGTGTTTCAAACTCCTCTTTGTTTATGGTTGAGATAAGGCTGTTAGCATCGTTCAAATCTCTTAAAACGCCCTCTTTCTCGAAACAATAATAGAGTGTGGTATCGTAATTCTTGGCTAACGCCGTTGCCAAAGAATAGGCGATTGTATCGGCGTTTGTGTTTAATAATGAGCCGTTTTTGTCGTGGGTGATAGCGCAAAAAACAGGAACAATATTGCTTTCAACTAATTGTGAAATAAACGGGTAATTAATCTC
>MVZJ01000147.1 GCA_002069095.1 Bacteroidetes bacterium ADurb.BinA174
CATTCGTATGGAAACCGGAATTGATTTAAGCACGGGGAAGCCGGAAAAAATAATGCGATATGATTTAATTGAACGCGATTATAGATAAATATATATGCGATATTTTTGCTTTTGGATATTGTTTTTTTGTTTAGTTGCATCACTGTCTGCGCAAACATTAAAAGTTTCGGGTACGGTTACCGATAAATCATCCGGTGAACCAATGACAGGTGTGTTGGTAACCCTCCGTCCGACAGGCGAAAATAAAATCGTAAAATTCGTACAAACATCGCCACAAGGGAAATTTGAGATAACTTTAGCTTCTTTTCCTGAAAACCACATACTGTACTTCTCAATGATGGGTTTTGGCACACAAACTGTTCCGTTAGAACAGGGAAAGAAAATATATAACATTCAACTTTCCGAGCAAGCAACCGAGTTGAAAGAAGTTATCGTGAAAGCGCCAAGTATCCATCAGCGGGGAGATACCATCACCTACATTGTTTCCAGCTTTGCCGATGCGCAGGACAAATCGCTTGCAGACGTGCTTAAAAAAATGCCCGGTATAGAAGTGGATAAAAGCGGGAGCATCAAATACAATGGTGTATCCATCAACAAGTTCTATATCGAAGGCAAAGATATGCTGGGCGGACGTTACGGGATTGCTACCAACAATATCCACCAAAAAGATGTAGGCAGTGTGGAAGTAATGGAAAACCATCAGCCTATAAAAGCATTGGAAGATATTTCTTTCTCTCAAAATCCCGGTATCAACATTCGTTTGAAAGAAGATGCCAAAGCTCGTTGGGTAGGAACTGTGAAGGCAGGTGCAGGTTTCACACCCTTTTTGTGGAATGTTGAAACTGCATTGATGCGCTTCAAAAAGGAGTCTCAAACACTCAACACTTACAAAACTAACAATACGGGCAATGACGTAACTCGAGAAACATTGTCGTTTTCTCTTGATGATATTATTGCGCAATTCGGTAAAAACTACCGCTTGCAAGACTATCTTTCGGTTGCACCGTCCCGCCTACGCGAAATAGATGATTTTCGAAGTCGTTTCAATAAAACCCATTCGTTCACAACAAACAACTTGTGGTCGTTGGGAAAAAACTACGATCTTACTTCTCAAATAACCTATATCAATAACCTCCTGAAGTCCGATAATTCCACCCGAACAACCTATTTTTTTGAAGATTCTACCTTGATTACCGAGTTGGCGGAACAGACAGTCAGTAAACAAAACCGTCTTTCGGGTGATGTTTCGCTAACAGCGAACACTCAAACCTATTATTTCAAGAATAAACTTTTTACCGACTTACGATGGGATGATGTGGATATGCAAATTACGGGAACTTTTCCCAATTCACAGATTGCTTCTGTTCCGCATCGTCAGATTTCCAACGACTTTGAAATTCTAAAACGGTCAGGAAAAAAAGCTTATACACTCAACTCGTACAATTTATATCAAACAAAACCACAGGAATTGAGTGTTGTTCGAAAAAGCGAAAATCAATATCAAAAAATACATTCCTCTGCATTTTATACCAACACAAATACGGCATTATCGTTTTTTGTGAAGCCTGTGACCATTTCGATGAAATTGGGCGTTGTAGGTGTCATCCGCTCATTGGAAACCGAACTAACAGGTATTTCCGATACATTGGGTAGCTTGAAAAATAACGTATCGATGCGTTACATTAATCTGTATGTTTCGCCCGAAATGGAATACAGAAAAAGAGGATTCGAAGCCAAGTTTGATATGCCATTGTCATTTATGCCGTATCGTTTTACCGATAAATCCACGAATAAAAACAGAAATGAAGAAAAATTTTTCCTTTCGCCTCGATTGTATATGCGGTATCATTTCACATCGCGACTTTTGGCATCGGTTTCGGGACGGTACGCGCAAAATCCATTGCAAGAACAATCATTTCACGAAGGGTTGATACTAAATAATTACCGTAATCTTTCACAAGGATTTATCGATTACAAAACAGGAAACAGCAAGTCCGTGAACTTCAACGTCAGTTACCGCCATCCGTTGAAAGCTTTCTTTGCCAATGCAGGCATAGCACGCTCGTGGACATATTCGCCACGCATCTCCAACCGTTACTTTCTTAATGAGTATCTGTTGAATACTTTTGTTATCCAAGATTATCGTTCCAATGTGTGGATGCTGAATGGAAACATCAGTAAAGGAGTGGACTTTATAAATGGCATTGTGTCGGTGCGAAGTTTATATTCGTCATTCGATGGCGCTATATTTCAAAATGGAAAAGGAACTCCTTATTCTTCAAATAGTTGGAACATTACTCCTAAAATAACAAGCAGACCTATTACTTGGTGCAATATCTCCTATGAACTGACTTTTTCGCAAAATTGGTTGGAAATGAAAAATGTGGATATGCGCACATCTTATAAAAATTTGTTACAACTGTTATCGTGCAACATAACACCGCGTAAAACGTGGTACTTACAATTGACGGGCGAGCATTATTTTAACGAAATCACGCAGGATGTTTCCAAGCATCTTTTTCTAGCCGATGCCGAATTTACATATAGCTTAAAAAGTGGTTGGGAGTTCAATTTATCGGTAAAAAATATTTTTAACCAAAACACTTATGCTTATACCATTTATGATGGGCCTACGGCAATAAATCGTGAATACAGTATCCGCCCAAGAAATGTAATGATTGGGGTGTTTTTTAGGTTTTAAATTTAATCTGCATTTGTTATGAGAAAGTCATTCCCCACATACACCCAACTCGACGCCATGGACTGCGGTCCTACCTGTTTACGTATGATTGCTAAGTATTACGGTAGGCATTACAATCTTGAAACATTACGTCAAAACTCATTCATTACACGTGAAGGAGTGTTAATGTTAGGTATTAGTGATGCCGCGAAATATATCTACTCCGAGTGGTTCGAAAAAGGAAAGTTTGACAAAGAACGATTTTTTAAAAAATATCCCGTAAATATAAAAGATGTGGCTGTAGTAGATGAGTTTAACCGACACAAGGAGTGGATCAAAACATCCCAATTACGTGCCACGCCAACCATTTTAGTAAACGGTTTTAAACTGCCGGATAATTACCAAATAGAAGATTTAATATATTTTGCCGATTTAGAGTTCGAAACCTAAATAACTGTTGTTCCGCAGCCGGCAATAGGCAATTAATAAGCGCAATTAATTGTAAAATAGCTGCAAAACGTTTTTTTAGTTATTAATTTAAAAAATTATTTTTTATGGAAAAGAATTTTATGTTGCAAGGTGCAACAAAGTTAAGCAAAAATGAAATGAAGAATGTGAAAGGTGGAGTTTCTGAAGAAGAGCACTGTCGAAACTTGTATGAAATAGCTACAAATAACTTCCTCGATGAAGGTGCACAGGAAGGGCTAAGTTATGCTTGGTCAGAATTTAATTGTAATCGATTTGATTACAACTAAATAATCTAATTTTAGATGTTTAAGAGTTAATGAGTTAACTCTTAAACATCTATAACTTTGTATAGAATTATGAGGCATTTAATCATTATTATTTCATTGTTGTTTCTCAAAGGTTCTATTGCAGCTCAAGAACAATGGAACTGGCAGCCCCTTGATACCGCCTATCTGGTTTGTCAATACGAGTATTCTTATCCTCGTATCTTCTCTACCTCAAAAGATGATATGCGTCTTGAAATCGGACGAAATATTTCTAAATTTTACAGTCGGATAACTTTTGAATACGACTCGCTATTTACAACAACCGAGGGTAGGTTACAGGTTTCGAACAAAGTAAAAGATATTTTGAGAAAAACAAGAAATGTGTCTTCAAAGGAAGAAGAAATGAGTATTTTAAAAGAAATACCATCTCAAAAAACAAACAGTATTATTTATAAAAATTATCCAAAAGGAAAAATTTTAGTGCAAGACAAAGTATCCACCGCGCATCTGAAATATGAAGACGATTATAAACCTCAAGAGTGGAAAATTCTTGCAGACACAATGAACCATCTTAGTTATTCTTGTCAAAAAGCAACGTGTACGTGGCGCGGACGCGATTACGTGGCATGGTTTACACCGGAAATTCCCGTGAATGACGGACCGATGAAGTTTTTCGGTTTACCGGGACTTATCGTAATTGTTGAAGATACAGAGAATGAATACAGATTTACTTTAATCGGAATTCAAAAAGCATCATCAACTATATTTCTAAATGCGCCATTAGCCGCTGGTGTTGAGGTGTACTCGCAAAGTTCAAGAGAAACAGTACTGAAAGAACAACAGAAAAGATTACGCAATATTTTAAGGGCAAACAACAGAGATTTTATTCAAAGTGGGATAACTACCGATTACACCGAAGAAGATATACCCGAACCTTTAGAAAGAGACTTTTAATTGTATGAGAAGGTTTTTAATCTCTCTTTTTTTTATTTATTCTATAAGTGGTCTCAAAGCCCAAGAACAATGGAATTGGCAAATTCATCCCGACACGATGACACATTTGGGCTACCGCTGTCAGAAAGCAACCTGCACATGGCGCGGACGCGATTACGAGGCTTGGTTTACACCGGAAATTCCCGTGAATGACGGTTCTATGAAGTTTTTTGGATTGCCGGGACTTATCGTTAAAGTTGCCGATACTGAAAACACCTATATTTTCAACTTAAAAGGTATTGAAAGAAAAATAAAGCCAATTTATCTGGATACAACATTAAAAGAAATTCATCCCGGTTATCTTTCGATTACTCGTTGTGAATTAATGCAGAGAAAGTCGCGCAGTTTTGAAAATATGATTCGTGCACCTAAACGAGATATGGCAAGATTTGGCAAATCTGCTGATGATTTGGATGAAAATATGTACGACGTAATGGAACGTGGTTGTAAAT
>MVZJ01000148.1 GCA_002069095.1 Bacteroidetes bacterium ADurb.BinA174
TTTTTCCGAAACGGGAAATGTACTGCTCATATCTCCGGCATATCCCATTGGCGTTTCGTAGCCTGCATCCAACAAAAAGAGTTGACCCTCTTTTATGGTGTTGCCGTGATAGTGATTGTGAAGGAATTGTCCGTTGATAGTGGCAATAATCGGGAAAGAGAGATTTCCGCCCGCTGCAAGTGCTGTTTCGTGAACTACGGCAGCCACTTGTGCTTCCGTCATTCCCGGACGAGCGAAGTTCATGGCTCTTTTGTGCATTTCCGACGTTACGGTAACCGCTTTTTCAATTTCCACAATCTCTTCTTCCGATTTGATATTACGCTGATTTGCAATTGCTTCAATAAACTTCTTGCTCACTTTTGCAGAGATTTCTTCCTTTGAATATCCCAACAAGTGATTGAGTTTCAAAATATGTTCCGCACGATAAGGTGGCAAATAGTGAATTTTTTCTTTATCTGTTTTTCTAAGTTTCTCGGTTAAGCTTGATAAACTATCGGTATTCTGAACGCCAACCTGGTCGGCTAACTCTTGAATGCTCGGTTGTGAACCTGTCCAAACAATCAAATCGATGGTAGCTTCATCGCCAAAAATATACTCTTTGTTTTCGTCTATATCGATTATTGCGGCAAGATTGGGCTTGCTAATTCCGAAATAGTATAGAAAACTACTGTCCTGACGATAAAAGTAGGTGTTATCTTCATAATTGCATCCACACTCGTCGTTACCTAAAAAAAGTAATATTCCTGATTGAAATTGTTTTTTCAACTTCTCTCTTCTTGATATGTAAGTTTCTTTTGAGAACATAGTTATTTATATTTTATTGATTATTATACAGTTATTTCTTATTTGTTGTATTGCTGTTTATGCTATTCCATTGTGGCGGCTCGATATTGAGAATGTGCTTAACAAAGAAATCGCGACGTTTTCTCTCTCCAAACTTTCCGCCCATAGTGTGCCTTTCTCCCGGAAGCATCACAAACTCAAACTCTTTATCGTGTTTGATAAGTTCGTTCACCACCTGCAAAGTGCTCGACGGGTCAACGTTGTTATCCAATTCACCTAAAATAAGCATCAGTTTTCCTTGCAACAGATGAGCATTCTCCATGTTGGATGATTCCGCGTAATGCTCACCGATAGGATATCCCATAAACTGTTCGTTCCACCAAATTTTATCCATTCTGTTATCGTGACACGAGCACGATGAAACGCCCACTTTGTAAAATTCGGGATGAAATAGCAATGCCCCCATAGTGCTTTGTCCGCCTGCCGACATGCCATAAATGCCCATGTTGTCGATATTCATTTCGGGATATTTCGCTGCGGCAGCCTTAATCCAAGCAATTCGGTCAGGGAAACCGGCATCTTTCAGGTTTTGAAAACATACATCGTGAAATGCTTTTGAGCGGTTTGCCGTTCCCATTCCGTCAATCATCACAAGGATAAATCCTAACTCGGCAATGGCGGATGTAAAGCGCTGCTCAATAGCGAAATGCTTCGGCACGTGCGAATCGTGCGGTCCGGCATAGATATATTCGATAACGGGATATTTTTTTGAAGCGTCGAAATTCGACGGACGAACAATCATGCCCCAAATATCGGTTTTCCCGTCACGACCTTTGGCGCAGAAAACTTCGGGTTGTTGCCATCCTGCTGCTTTTACGGCAGAAATATCGGGTTGCAAATCGGGTTTATAGATAATTTTTCCACCTTGCTCAACCGAACGCACAACAAGTGTCGGCGGCAAATCTACACGAGAATAGGAATCGAACATGTAAGCATAATCGTGTGAGAAAGTTACGCTGTGATGCGCGTTTTCGGGTGTAAGAGCCACAATTTTGCCGTTATCTATATTGAGCGAATAATATTTTTCAAGATAAGGGTCTTCACCTTTATCCACTCCGCATCCTATAAACAGGATTTGTCTGTTTTTTTCATCCACATTCACCACATCTTTCACAATCCATTCACCTTTTGTCAGTTGCTTTTTAACTTTTCCCGAAAGCACATCGTACAGATAAAGGTGTCGCCACCCGTCGCGTTGCGAAATCCAAAGCAACTCGTTGGTTTTTTTGAACCAATATTGATAAAGTGAATAGTAATAGATGAATGTGTCGGTCTCTTCATTGACAACGGTACGTAGTTCTCCCGAAAGATTTCCCGCGTAAATCAGATATTGTTGATGTCCGCGTCTGTTGAAATCGAAAGTGAAAAAATCGCTGTTTTTATTCCACTTGATATTGCTTAAATAGTACTGCTGTTCAACGTTGGGAATATCGAAATGAACCACTTCGCCCGTTTCCACCATAAAAAGCGTTGGTCGTCGTATCGGCAAAGCATCACCGGGTTTCGGATATTCGTACTCTTCCGTTACAGGTTGCAATTGTGTTGTGGGCGACGATGATATTAACAACAACTTCCTAAATTCCACAGGACTATATTTGCTACACACAATTTTGCGAGAATCGGGCGACCAATAGATGTTTGACGAGTAGTATTCGTAAGGTGAGCCATCGTTGCTCAACTTCTTTCTTTCGCCTGTTTCAATATCTTTTACCCACAAGTTTCCTTCGGAAATATAAGCCTCTTTTTTGCCGTCGGGTGATTTTACATTTACCTTTTCGTTTTCTTTGTAAATAAGTCCCCAATAAGGTCTTGTATAATCATTCTGTTTCTGACATTTAGCTATTTTATAATCGGACAGAGTCATGAAGTGGTCCACATCGTCAATGGTGAAAAAGAGCGAATCTTTCTCGGGACGCAATCGGCGTATCGGAAGGTTATTGGCATCAACTTCCCGATTGAGCTCTTTTGAAAGTGCCACGGACATGCGCTCTCTGTCGAATGCCTTTTTCTGAGTTTTTGTTACCGGGTCGATGATGTAAAACTCACGACCATCGGGTGTTTGGGTTTCATAGGCAAACAGATGTGTTCTATCGCCTGCACGAACGTTTGCTGCACCGTAATAATACTTTGAAGTAAACAGTTCAGTGTAATTGTCTGCCCTACGGTACAAGCTGTCAATCCCTTGTGCCGATAAAACAAAGGGAAAAAGCAAAAGTGCTATTACAAAATAGTGTTTATGTCTCATAATGGATAAAATTATTTTTGTTAAAATGTTGAGTATAAATAAAATTGGAAGGTGGAATATTTACCAAAGAAAAGATACATCCAGGACATCAAAAGTGGGATGTTGCTATTTCTCGTCAAAAACCACTCTATGAAAGAGAATCAGATATTAGGTCTGCCTTTTCTCGCGATTACAATAGGATTATTCATTGCACAGCATATCGACGCCTAAAACATAAAACGCAAGTATTTTTTGCAACATCAAATGATCATATATGTACGAGGATTGAACATGTTAATCATGTAACGTCAATTAGTCAAACAATAGCAACTTATTTGGGCTTAAATACTGAATTAACTATGGCTATGGCTATGGGTCATGACATAGGTCATGCACCATTTGGTCATCAAGGAGAAACAATACTTAAAGAAATTTCGCAGAAAGAATTAGGAAAATCATTCTGGCACGAAAAAAATAGCCTGCGTTTTGTTGATAAATGTGAAACATTGGAAGACCCAAACGGCAAAGATAAAAATTTAAATTTAACTTACGCAGTTAGGGATGGAATAATATGTCACTGTGGAGAAGTGGATGATTTAGCCATCTTTCCACGTAAAACGGTCATTGACCTTGAAAGCATTGAAGAACCTGGGAAAACACAACCATATACTTGGGAAGCTTGTGTTGTTAAGATAGCCGATAAAATTGCTTATTTAGGTCGTGATATTGAAGATGCCCGTACTCTGAAAATAATAGAACGATCAGATCTTGTAATGCTAATAGATACATTAAAAAATCTCATAAAATCAAAAAACATCAGCAGAAAAATTAATAACACCATACTCATTCATGATTTCATTATAAACCTTTGTCAGCATAGCAGTCTAAAAAAAGGTATAAAAATCAGTCCGGATAGACTCGAAATAATGCGTGCACTAAGAAAGTTTAATTACGATAATATATATAATCATTCCAGGTTAGATAACTTCAAAAAATATTCAGAGTTAATTCTGAAATCTATATATAATAAACTTAGATCATTTTATAAAGGAATTGATACTATAAAAGAGCTAGAAAGATACAAAGAAAATGACATGTACTTGATAACTTTGCCTTTATTTTCAGAATGGATTAAAAAATATTGCAAAAACTCATCTATTTTTACAAGAATAAAAAAATACGAAAATGAAGCACTGTATGATTTGGAAAACGAAAAGGATTATTACCAAGCGGTAATTGACTTTATTGCAGGCATGACTGATTCTTTTGCAATAAAAGTGTTTGATGATATTAGTATGTTTTAACAAATTTTCCCGCTTATTTAGTAACTAGTGATAAAGCATTTTATGATATTGTTCACATTATGGAAGCTTTGGTTTTGTAATCGGGGTCGCATCTTTATTCTTGACATTTCGTTTAAACAAAAAAGGTAACGGCGCGTGTTTGGGAAACGCGCCATACAATACACAAAGATTCATTATTACATGTAGGGATTGATCCCCCCGATCAATCCGCGAGATTAACGGCGCATTCGGGGAATGCGCCCTACAAACTCTGAAAAGATCGGAGTGTTCGGGAGTGCGCCCTACAAATTCGGAAATGATCGGCGTGTTCGGGGAAACGCGCCATACAATACACAAAGATCCATTATTACATGTAGGGATTGATCCCCCCGTGGCATGCCCTGCATGCGCTGGGTTTCCCTGCCGGGCGTAGCTGTGGGGCAGACAATATCGGGGTTTTTA
>MVZJ01000149.1 GCA_002069095.1 Bacteroidetes bacterium ADurb.BinA174
TATGTCGGTGGAATATCGGGGGAAAAAACTGATGCCCGATGAACAAATTCCTGCCGGTTCGCCTTTGAAATTAGTGGTAAGTAGCGGAGTTGTGGACGATTCGCTGAATATGAATAGGGAATTTGTGGTTTCGCCCGGACAGGTAAGAACCGCTCCCGATTCCATACAACACATGCCCGTTCAGTCATCGAATATGGATGAATCATTCTTTTAAAACCGTTGGTTATTAGCTTTTGGCAATATGGTGAACATTTAAAAGATTGTCGAAAACGGATATAAATTAACGTGAAGAAAGACGAATTATACGATATACAAGATTTTTCGGAAGATGAAGATGAGTTTATTGACAATGCTTCACAAAACGAGAAATTCGAGCATTATCGATTTGTAGCCGATAAAGGACAAAGTCTGCTGCGAATCGATAAATTTTTATTCGACCGTATCGAAGGGATCTCGCGAAACCGGATACAGCAGGCAGCCGATGCCGAATGTATTTTGGTGAACGGCACAGCCGTAAAATCGAGCTACAAGGTAAAACCGCTGGATGTCATTTCCATCGTGATGGATTGGCCGCGGCGGGAACTGGAAATTATTCCCGAAGACATTTCGCTCAATATCGTTTACGAAGACGACGACCTGATGGTTATCAACAAGCCGCCCGATATGGTGGTGCATCCGGGACACGGGAATTACACGGGCACATTGGTAAACGCGATAGCGTTTCATTTGAAATACGAACACGGCATGGATATGAACGACCCAAGGTTGGGATTAGTACATCGTATCGACAAAGATACGTCGGGATTACTGCTTATTGCGAAAACTCCCGATGCAAAAACACACTTATCAGCGCAATTTTTCAACAAAACCACCAAACGCCGCTATGTGGCGCTGGCGTGGGGAAATGTTGCCAACGACGAAGGAACCGTTACCGGCAATATCGGCCGCGACCCGAAAGACAGAATGCAAATGCGTGTTTTTGAAGATGGCGAACATGGAAAACCTGCGGTTACGCATTACAAAGTGCTGGAACGTTTCGGTTACGTTACACTTGTCCAGTGCGAACTGGAAACGGGGCGTACTCACCAGATTCGCGTGCACATGAAACATATCGGTCACACGCTGTTCAACGATGAACGCTATGGCGGAAACGAAGTACTTCGCGGAACACATTTTGCAAAATATAAACAATTTGTGTATAATTGTTTCGCCATTTGTCCGCGGCAATGCTTGCATGCGCAGACGCTCGGATTCGTACATCCGCGAACGGGCAAAGAAATGTTTTTCGAGAGCGAACTGCCGCAAGATATGCAAGCAGTAATTGAAAGGTGGCGGATTTATACCGAATCAAGACAAATTGATAATTAATTGAAACAGATATAAGATATCACATTCCAGAAACCGATTTTTTAGATTTTAACAAGTCTGACATCTGAAATCTGATATCTAAAAGTCTAAAAAAATATGAAAAAAAACATCGCCATTGTTTGGGGAGGATATTCTTCCGAAAAAGAAGTTTCGGAACGAAGTGCCCGGGGCATACACTCTTTTCTCGATAAAGATAAATACAATCTTTATAAGGTGAAAATAGACGCACAGGCGTGGGAAGTTGAATTTGACGGAAAAACTTATCCTATCGATAAGAACGATTTTAGCTTCACGGCGAACGGACAAAAAACGGCGTTCGATTTTGCCTACATCACCATCCATGGTACTCCGGGCGAAGACGGCGTGCTGCAAGGCTATTTCGATATGCTTTGCATCCCCTACTCCAATTGCGGCGTTCTGGCATCAGCTTTGACTTTCAGCAAGTTTACGTGCAATAATTTTCTCAAAAGCTTCGGATTTAAGGTGGCCGAATCAGTGATACTTCGCCCGAGCGATTCTTACAGTACCGAAACCATCGTTAATAAATTAGGTTTGCCTGTTTTCGTGAAACCCAATGTCGGCGGCTCCAGTTTCGGCACAACCAAAGTAAAGGAAGAATCTCATCTGCAACGCGCTATCGATGATGCTTTTGGCGAAGCTCCCGAAGTGATGATAGAAAGTTTTATCCCGGGAACGGAAGTAACCTGTGGTTGCTATCAAGGCGGAAAAAAATTTCAGCGTCTGCCACTTACCGAAGTGGTTACCAAAAACGAATTCTTTGATTACAACGCCAAATACAAAGGCCAGGTAGAAGAAATTACTCCAGCCAGAATCCCAGATGAGATGGCAAATCAAATTCAGGAACAAACCGAACGGATTTATCACCTTATCGGTGCGAAAGGCATCATCAGGGCAGATTACATCATTTCCAACGGTGTTCCTGTTCTGCTCGAAGTAAATACCACACCCGGGATGACCGAAACCAGTTTCATCCCTCAACAGGTACACGCTGCCGGCCTTAACATCTCTGATGTAATGACCGATATTATTGAATTTGAATACAGTAAAGTTAAATCGAGCCGGAAATAAAACCGGTTGTAAGAAATAAATTATGAAAGCAGATAATAAGCAGAATTTCGACGATATCCGTCCTTTATACGATAGCGAAGTACCCGCCGCTATCAACTATTTAGTCAATGATTCCTATTTTCGCAGGGTGGTTGAGCCGCTCATTAAGCCCATTCCGTGGGAAATGTTTAGCGGAGCCATGCTGGCCTGCAAATCAGTTTTCGATTTTCAACGCACCATCATCTATCCGTTTATGAAGCAACTTATCGCTAAAACTACATCGGAACTTACCGGTATCGGGTTCGACGATTTCAAAAACGGATCCAACTACATTTTTATTTCCAACCACCGCGATATTGTATTAGATGCTGCTTTCCTAAATATTCTTTTATTCGAAAAACAAATTAACACATCTGAAATTGCTATCGGCGACAACTTGCTTATTTATCCGTGGATAACGAAGTTGGTTAGGCTAAATAAAAGTTTTATCGTGAAACGCGGCGTTTCGGTACGCGAAATGCTGGACACGTCCAAACATTTGTCGGAATACATTTACGATACGGTCAAGCGTCGAAATCAATCCATCTGGATTGCTCAACGCGAAGGGCGAGCAAAGGATTCTGACGACAAAACACAGACCAGTTTGCTAAAAATGCTCACGCTATACAATAGTTCAAAACCGGTGGAAGCGCTTAAGTCGCTCAACATCGTGCCGCTCTCCATCACCTACGAGTTCGACCCCTGCGATTACCTCAAAGCCAAAGAGTATCAGCTTAAAAGGGATAATCCCGAGTATAAGAAAAGTCAAGCCGATGATATCGAAAATATGCGCACGGGAATTACGGGTTACAAAGGAAAAATCTTTTTTCGATTAGGAAAGCAAATTAACGACGAGTTATCAGAAATAAGTTCGGACGTTAATCGGACAAAAGTTCTGGAACTTGCTGCCGAAATTATCGACGCAGAAATTTACAAAAATTATGTGTTTTTTCCCATCAACTACCTCGCTTGCGATTTGATGGAAAACAACAACGCATTTGCCGATAAATATACCGATAAAGATAAAGCGTTTTTCGACAATTATATCGACGGACAAATTGCTAAAATCGATATTCCTAACAAAGACTACGATTTTTTGCGCCAAAAACTGATTGAAATGTATGGAAATACGGTGAAGAATTTTGTTTTGGTAAAAGGGCTTTGAGCATTGGACAAAGAATAAAGAGTTGAAACAATGAAATGGAAATATATCTCATGCCTGATGGTTGTTTTTCTTATCGCTTTTGCGTGTGAGAAAAATGAGAAACGTATCGACGATTTCTTTGTGGAGTTTGCTACGGTAATAAAGCCGGCAGAGCAAATAACTTTTCAGTTAGACAACAATAAAATCCTTATTCCGAAAAAGTTAAAAGATTATTCGGGTAAGAACGGGCAACGTGTCGTTCTCAACTATACGCCTTTACGCGGCGACACCATTAAGGTAAACAGCGTTTCCGATATTTTTACAGGGACCGTGCAGGAAAGCAACGCCGTGGACACCTTGATTAAAGAACCCGTAAAAATACAAAGCGTTTGGGTGGGCGGCAACTACCTGAACTTGATTCTCGAAATTGAATATTATAACAAAACACACGTAATCGGGCTTTTTCGCGATACGCAATCGTCCATCATTAATTTACATTTGACCCATTCCAAAGACGGCGATCCTCCCGGATACGCTAAAAAGTTATATGCTTCTTTCTCACTTTCCGCCATTAAATCTGCCAATGTCTCCCCTACTCCTTTTCGTCTTCATATCAATACGCACAGCGGTGTTCGCGTGTTTGAACTATTGGTGAAATAGAAAAAGGCGAGTTTCCCCGCCTTAAACCTGCATTATTTACGTCAATATCAGATGCTTTATAAAGAATCTTTCCCTCTTATTTGATAAATTTATCCGAAAAAATTGCATTTACTAATGAAATTTACGTGAAATAAAAACACATGCAAAGAGGGGCCGGTATACAATTTTTACCGTAAAAAACACGAAAAACAATATGATTTTAATTCAAAATATTTCTTATGAACGGATTTTACGCAAGTTAGGCTATGTTTTATCCCTTCAACCTCCCGTTTTTCTTTAATGCCTGATCTAGTATCCACTGAATTTGGCCATTGACGCTACGGAACTCATCAGCAGCCCATTTTTCGATGGCTTCCATAGTTTCCGAATCCAATCGCAACGCGAAATTTTTTATCGTTTTTTCCTTTTTAGCCATTTCCTATTGCCTCCATCTTGCCAAGTTTACGCAGGACAACTTCCATTTCAATTGGGCGTTTGGTGCTGATAATTATTTTCCGTCCATTTTCCAAAATCAGTGATAAACAC
>MVZJ01000150.1 GCA_002069095.1 Bacteroidetes bacterium ADurb.BinA174
TAGAGGTGTTAGGTTAAAACCATATGAGATATTAAAAGGAAAACTTTTGGGACAAATATCAAAAGAAGAATTGGATAGATTAAATCTTAATGAATTGTGGGAGGAACAGGTTGCAAAGATAAATTCTTTTAAGGAAGATGAAATTGATCAGTTCTTTACTTATTTTTTAAGGGCAAAGTTTGCTGATACAATTGGAGAAAGTAGAAAATATGACAAAGACTATCATCGAGTTTTGTTCTCTGAAAATAAACTTAAGCTAGATCATAACTCAAATAACGTTAAACGTTTTCTACAAAATGACTTTAAGTACTATACCAATCTTTATTCAAAAATCTTAGAGTACAATAAAACATTCAATGATGATTTCGCTCATATCTATTTCAATAATTTAACAGATATGAATATGCAATTTTTGTTGATTTTATCTTCTTGTACTCCAAATGACGAACAAGAAATTGAAAAATTAAAAGTAATTTCATACGAAGTAGATAGACTTTTTTGTTTATTACAAATTCAACGTAGTTGGGATAGTAATGCTTTTGCAGAAGCAATTTATAAAATTAGTGCAACAATAAGAAATGGTGATGTTACTCAAATTAGATTAGCTTTTGACAAGGCTTTACTTGAGCTGCTAAGTAAAGCTAGAGGTGTTGAAGCTACTTCAACACTTTCTTATAGTTTATTTAAAGAAACAGGTATTGAACTAGCTACTCGTTTTAAGAGATATTTCTTTGCTAGGATTGAAAAGTTTATCGCAGACAACACAAATATGCAAATGAAGCATTCTTTTTATGATCTTGTTCAAAACACTGGTGTTGTTAATGGCTTTCATATTGAACATATTCTTGCAGACAATGAAGAAAATCTTGAGCTTTTTGATAATAATGAAGAAAAATTCACTAGCGAAAGAAATCGTTTGGGAGGGTTATTGTTGTTAAAAGGAAAAGATAATATTTCAAGCAATAATGAGGTTTATGCAAACAAACTTAAGTCTTATGCAAACACACTTTATTGGAATGAAACTTTACGTGAAGATAGTTATAAATCAAAACTTGATTTTTCTAACATGATAACCAAATTTAATTTGAATTTTAGACCAATAAATAAATTTGGTCAATCAGAATTGGAAGAGAGACATAAACTCTTGTTTGATATGGTAAAACATATCTGGGAATAACTTATAAAGTTCTTGAACTTGATTATTTCTTTCTATTTAGTGTATAAAAACAAGGGATTGAAATAACCCCTAAAATCGTAATTCGTATCCCGATATCTATCGGGACCAAAATCATAAATATTTTTTAAGATGCCTAAATGTCAATTTATTAATCCGTCAGATGTTCGTAAACCCGGTTTTGTTGAATTTCAACCGATTCCGGTTAATCAATATCAAAAAACCGTAAAAGATGAGCGTGGTAATTTTACCGATGAAGAATTAAAAGCCATTTATCACGATATGGCATTAATTCGGGAGTTTGAAACCATGCTCAACCTAATCAAAACGAAAGGTGAATACAACGAAACACCTTATAATCATCCCGGTCCGGCTCACTTATCTATCGGACAAGAAAGTGCCGCAGTGGGTATGGCTTGGACACTTGGAGTGGATGACTTTATTTTCGGAAGTCACCGTTCGCACGGCGAAATATTAGCCAAAGGAATGTCAGCTATTTATAAACTGGATGACAAACAACTGAACGAAATCATGGAAAACTTCTTTGATGGTACCGTTCTGAATGTGGTAAAAAAAGATTTCAACGGAACAACCAAAGAGTTGGCAAAAAGATTTCTTGTATATGGAACATTAGCCGAAATTTTCGCTCGCGAAACGGGTTTTAACAAAGGTCTCGGAGGCTCAATGCACGCCTTTTTCACTCCTTTTGGCGTATATCCCAATAATGCAATCGTGGGCGGTTCGGGTGATATTGCCGTAGGTGCGGCATTGTACAAAAAAGTAAATCGCAAACCGGGATTGGTTGTAGCCAATATCGGAGATGCCTCAATGGCGTGTGGACCCGTTTGGGAAGGAATAACCTTTGCTGCAATGGACCAATTTAAAGAACTTTGGGAAGGCGATATGAAAGGCGGTTTGCCCGTGATTATCAACATTATGAATAATCAATACGGAATGGGTGGACAAACCTGTGGCGAAACTATGGGTTACGGCATTGCAGCACGTATCGGTGCGGGCGTAAATCCCGAGCAGATGCACGCTGAGCGAGTGGACGGCTACAATCCGCTGGCTGTGATTGATGCCTATAAACGCAAAAGAAAAGTCATTGAAGAGAAAAAAGGTCCGGTACTTTTGGATGTGCTTACCTATCGTTACAGCGGACACTCGCCTTCGGATGCATCATCGTATCGAACTAAGGAAGAGGTGGAAGCCTGGGAAGCACAGGATTGTATCGTGTCTTACGGAGAGCAACTGATAGAAGCCGGTGTGGCAAAACAGTCGGATTTAGACGAAATTCAGGAACAAATCAAAACATTGATTAATGAAATGTTCTTGAAGGCGATTGACGATGAAATTTCGCCCTTAATGAAGAATCCGGAAGTAATCAGCGATATGATGTTTTCAAACGGTTCGGTAGATAGTTTTTCGGATGCAACACCCGATGTTTTGATGCCGTTGGAAGAGAACTCACGCGTAATGAAAATTGCCCAAAAAGAGCGTTTTGCTTTTGATGCCGACGGAAAACCGTTCAGTAAAATGAGACAGTTCCAACTGCGCGATGCCATTTTCGAAGCAATAATGGACAGATTTTACAAAGATGCTTCCTTGATTGCCTACGGTGAAGAAAACCGTGATTGGGGCGGAGCATTTGCTGTTTATGGCGGAATGACCGAAGCATTACCCTATCACAGATTGTTTAACTCGCCTATTTCCGAAGCTGCTATTATCGGAACGGCTATCGGTTATGCTATGTGTGGCGGACGGGTAATTCCTGAAATTATGTATTGCGACTTTATCGGACGTGCAGGAGACGAAATCTTCAATCAGTTACCTAAATGGCAGGCAATGAGCGGAAACGTATTGAAAATGCCTGTGGTACTTCGCGTATCGGTAGGTTCAAAATATGGCGCTCAGCACTCGCAAGACTGGACATCGCTCGTGGCACATATTCCTGGCATTAAAGTGTGTTTCCCTGTAACACCTTACGATGCGAAAGGACTGATGAACGCCGCATTACAAGGCACTGACCCGGTTGTTTTCTTTGAAAGTCAACGAATTTACGATATAGGCGAGCAATTCCACGAAGGAGGCGTACCAACGGGATATTACGAAATTCCTATCGGCGAACCCGATGTGAAAAAAGAAGGAAAAGACATCACCTTCCTTACTATCGGACACACACTATATCCCGCTTTGCAAGCTGCCAAAGAGTTGGAAGACAAATACGGAATGAGCGCCGAAGTGATTGATGCCCGTTCGCTTGTGCCGTTTAATTACGAAAAAGTGATTGCATCGGTTAAGAAAACCGGAAAAATCATTGTTGCCGGCGATGCTACCACTCGCGGTTCGTTCCTGAACGACTTAGCTGCAAATATTAACTCGCTCTGTTTCGATTATTTGGATGCACCTGTGGCTGTACTCGGTTCACGAAACTGGATTACGCCTGCTTTCGAGTTGGAAAGCTCGTTCTTCCCACAAGTAAGCTGGTTCCTGGATATGATACACGAACGTATTCAGCCGCTTGAAGGCTATTTTCCGGGACAAAACTTCACCGATGGTGAAATGGTAAGAAGAGCGAAAAAAGGAGTGTAAGCCCCCTATATCCCCGAAAGGGGGACTTTCGGTTGTATGTTACATTATGGGTTGTCAATAATTTTTGACATGAGAAATAATTAGCATTCAAAGATAAAGTGTGGCAGTAAATATGGGCTTTCTGTCACCTTTCAACCGAAAATTAAAAATTTTTGATAATGACAATAAAAATAAATAATTCACTTTCTCTAAATCCCCCCGTCGGGGGGCAGGGGGGCTTAGTAAACGCCCACCTTCACACTCCATTCTCATTCAGTGCATTTAACGATATCGACGATGCATTGGACAGAGCGGTGGCGGAAAATGTAAAAGTAGTGGGCATCAACGATTTTTACACTGCCGAAGGCTATGCCGAATGGGCGGAAGGGTGCAAAAAGCGAAATCTCTATCCGCTGTTTAATATTGAGTTAATCAGTTTAGACAAAAACTTTCAACAAACCGGAGTGCGGGTGAACGACCCGGCTAATCCCGGTCGTACCTATATCAGCGGAAAAGGTTTGTCATACCCGTTTAGCTTGTCCGAACCCTATGCATCGCAATTGGCAAATGTGCGAAACGAAGCCAATAAGCAAGTGGAGGCAATGTGCCGAAAACTGAATGAACTTCTGGAAGCTAAAAACATCGGATTTTCATTGGACATTGATTGGATAAAAAAGGATTTAACCAAAGGCAATATCCGGGAGCGGCATTTAGCGAAGGCTTTACGGCTGAAAGTTTACGAAAAGTGCAATAACGATGAGGCTAGCATTCAGAAGTTGTTGAAAGATATTTTCGGTGGAAAAGAGTTGAAATCATCCGTAGAAAACGTGGCAGGAGTTGAGAATGAAATTCGTTCTAACTTGCTGAAAGCAGGCGGAGCAGCATTTGTTCCTGAAACTGAGGAGGCTTTCCTGCTCGTAGAAACGGTTTGCAATATTATTTTAGGTGCAGGCGGGATCCCTACTTATCCGTTTTTAGCCGATGATGCA
>MVZJ01000151.1 GCA_002069095.1 Bacteroidetes bacterium ADurb.BinA174
CAAAATACATCATGGACAAATACGGCGACGGAAACAATGAGAACGTCCGACTGGAAGATGAACTAAGCATAAATGATATTCCTAACTACGGCGTGCCTTTTTAGGGGGTCGTGACATGACAACAAGAAAAATAGCTGTAACGGTCATTGAGGGGAAACGACTTACGAACGCAGAAACGGATTTGCTGAAAAAAATTGATAATTACGCAACGTGTCCCATCTGTGGCAAGGGTAATTACGGCGGAATATTTATGAAGTCGTGCGATAATCCAAATTGCCGTGCTTACGATTCGTTTGCGATGGGTCGTTGCGGTATTTGCCGTGCGGTGCGTAGGGAATGTTGCTGTTAGCCGTTGATAGACCTCACGAGTAGAAATATTCGTGGGGTTGTATGAACGACTAAAAAAGGGGGTAGCCAATGAAGAAAGAAAGACATTACAAGGTTCAGAAACATGAGCGTTCGTGTGCGCTATGTGTCCATCACGATGTTATTGTAGAGCCATACAATAACCCTAACGGAGACAAGATGGATATATGCGCTTTAGACCATGAGCAGGTAGAGGCGAGTGGGATTTGTGATAATTATGAAAGACAGAAAAGGGGGCAAGGGAAATGAAAAAGGGGGTAATGACTATGGGAATTTTATTGAGTACAAAACATGGCGTCAATCCTGCGATACCGATATGTTATTTTTGCGGGAATGAAAAAAATGAAATCATTTTGGCAGGCCGGTTGTCGAACGATGCGGAAGCTCCGAAAAATGCGGTGTGGGATTTTGCGCCTTGCGACGAGTGTAAAAAATTGATGGAGCAGGGCATCATATTAATATCTGTAAAAGACGGACAAAGCGGTGACAATCCTTATAGAACTGGTGGGTGGATTGTTTTAAAAGAGGACCAATTTAAAAGGATTTTTAAAAATTCCGACGAGGCGGTAAAAAAACGTTGCGCATTCATTGAAGATTCAGCATGGGACACCATCGGGTTACCGAGAATGGTTCCGGTGAGGTAAATTATGAAAGTAGCAACAGCGATGATTTGCCTTGATTGTGATTGTGTGTTTGAGGGAGAGGCTTGCCCAGATTGCGCAGGAAGAAAAGCAATCCCGTTGGCTCGTTATTTTCAGCCTATCCCTCGTGAGAAAGAAAAAAACATTGAAAAGGATTCAGAAGCGCAGAGCAATAAGCATTAAATAAAGGGGGTGTTATGGTAGAAAATCTAGCGATGTTTTTTTGGTATTCAATTATTTTATTGGGGTATTTTGCTGTGGCGTTATTTGCGGTCGCTGTTTTCATCATAATAACTGCATACGCTTGGAAATGGCTCAATAAATATTTGGAAATAAAAAATTTAAAAGAAAGGGGCAAGGAACATGAGGAAGATTTACATGGTGGAAGTAACGGGTTCCAACGGAAGAAAAGTGGAAGTCAACGTAAATAAAATTATCGCAATTTACCACTTAGAGGGTGGTAGTTATTCGATAATTTACGGTGACGCCGAAGATTCATACGTCCAAGTAAATAACGACGATTACATGAAGGTCAAAGGTGTTATCAGAGAAATCAACCAGAAGTATTGAATGGACGACGGTGAAAATGTTGTCATTCCCGCGTGTGAGTTTTATCCACCAATGGAAAGATGTGGCTTTAAATAATCGGTAGCGAACGATAAGTTCGTGAACAATAAGCAACGACGTTGCGTAAAAAAAGGAGAAAATTATGGAAACGAAAAAAGGAAAATTGGTTAAAATTATTGAAAAGGTCAAGCAGGATGGAAGCGGGTCGTATTACCTTGTGACGTGTGAAGATGTTTCGGTCACGCCCCATAAGCCATTACCGGAGCATTTGTGCTTCGATAAAAAGGTTATGGGATACAAGGTCGGAGAAGTGTTCGAGTTTACGTCGAACGAAAAGGACGGAAAGCACTTTATGAATTTTCCGAAAGACTCCGCCAAGACAGGCGGTGGTAGCGGGTCGAGAAGTGATTTACAGGCAAAAATAAACGGATTATTACAGTCCCACACCATGCCGATGTCTTATGCAAAGGATATTATTGTTGCCGAGATAAACGCAGGTCTGGTCAAAGACCACGGAGAAATTCGTGCGTTATTGGTAGACCTTTACATGGTGTTGCACAACGCTGTAGCCCTTGACCCCGCAATTCAGTCGGCAATGAACATTAAGCCGATTGGCGTGATGAAAGAAAAGGAATCGAACACGCTCAACACGGAGCGTATAAATTTCGAGAAGGACTTCCGTGAGTTCCAAACAGGATTAATCACTTTCGGGTGGGAGATTCCAAAAGAAACGTATGCGAATATGCTTGAACGGCTTTCTGGCACCAAGGATGGAAATGGCAGGGTCACCGGTGGAGTTAAGAACATCGCTGACATGAGCGACGAACAGGTAAAATTAGCAAGCGAACGATTCAAGAAATTTCAGACCGCGGAGTGTCCGGGTAGTCATGTCGGTTGCAAGTTTTACGCAAATACGGCAGAAGCACCGCATTACTGTGCATGGGCTACACGCTGTTTTTACATCAAGAATAAACTAGGGAAAGGCGAATAAAAAATGAAAAATGAATATAAAGATATGCCGTTCCCGTTCGGGAAATTCAACGATGTATTAATGTGCGATGTTCCAAACAAATATTTGAAATGGATAGTAGGCGAGAAATGGTTTCAAGAAAAATTTCCTGTATTGTTCAACATCGTAAAAAAGGAATTAAAATACCGCGAGCAGTTCAATATAAACATCAAGGAATGAAAGGGGGCAAGTCAGAGAAATGGCAAGCATAACAATCGATGCGCACGATAACGGGGCAAAGCAAATCCATATCCAATATGTCGGAATCGGTATGTTTGAAAAACTCATGAGTAATTTTGATTGGATGGATTTTCAAAAGCCGAGAACGCACAGGGGAAGAATCAAGATTGACGACGTGACGGAGATTTTGATTTATTGTCACGCCGAGCAGAATTATCCGTTTATGAGCGACCAACAGAGGGCAATTAACGAGGCGTTGGATGATATGTTTATCAATTCATTTCCACCGCCACCACAAGAGGAAGGGGGCAAAGACGGTCATGGCAGTTAAAGATTTCGACGAAAACAAGCTATCGAAAAAGTAAGGGAATTTATCTTGCGTGATGACACCATCGATATTCATTATGAAGGGTTGCGCGGAATGTCAGAACATGTCGCCTTGGTGCCATCGTCATTTCAGCAAATCAGTTTGATTTCACGTTCAAACATGAGGGCATAAACAATCACAAACGGAAGGCATAAAAATCGAGCCTAGACGAGCCTGTGGGGTCAAAACATGGGATTTATGACATATCTTTAATACGGAAAGGAGAAAATAATGCAATTTACAAACAATTTTAAAATGCCGGACGTTTTTTACCGGCTGATTCAGCGTGAGCGAGAGGCGTATGTTACGAAAGCGCCGAAAGGCGTCAAGTCGTACGGGGTCACAACGTTGATTGATTCGCCGTTTATTTACAAGTTGCGCAGGAAACACGACTCAGAAATTACGGAAGATGTCGTCGATTCGCTGTTCGCTTTCAGAGGAAAAGGATTGCATGAAGGATTGGCAAGCGTTCCGATTTACAACGTCATTCCGAAAATAAACATCGGCATGATGATTGGCGGTTCCTTTGGTGATGTGTGGGTGGGCGGTGAATTGGACGTTTTACGGCCTTACACCATCGAAGATTATAAAATGAAAATGGTTGAAGCGGTGTGGTTTTTCAACGACAATTCAAAACTGGATTTGACTCGGCAGTTGAATTTATACAAATTGCTTGCAGAGTGCGTTTTCGGTTGGCCGATACACAACCTTATCGGTCAGTGGTTTTTGATTAATTGGGTATCGTACAAAGCGAAGATTGACAAGAATTATCCGCAGAAGCCTCACGTCGAGATTCCGGTAGATGTATGGAGTCGTGACGACGCATGGGAGTACCTGTATTCCCGGGTCACGTTGTTTGAAAAGCCGTTGGAAGAAACACCCATTTGCGACCCTGTTCAGCGATGGCAGAAAAAGACACAATGGGCGGTGACTAAAAAGGGCAACAAGAAAGCGTTAAAGTGCGAAGATTCCGAAGCCGAAATTAAGGCGTACATCGCCAAGAAAGAATTGAAAGAGGAAAACTACGAAATCACAAAACGGCAGGGTGAGGACACTCGATGTATTCGTTATTGCAACGTCAATAAGTTCTGTCCTTATTATCAGCAGACGTATGCCGGTAAGGAAATCGAACAGGAAGAACCGGCGACGGAGTAAAAATTATTTTCACAAATTGTAAAAATCGGCTTGACAAGTATATAGTCGTCATGGTATGGGGTTGCCATGAGTCGGGGGAAGGATATAAAAGCAATTATTATTAAGGCGGTTACATTCGAGGAATCAATGGGGTAAGTCCTTGCCCCACAAGCCCACAGCCCCATCCTCGTTTGTAACCGTCTTTTATTTTGGAGTAGCGAATGATTGAAGATTTAACGGATAATGAGGCTTTGTTATTATTAAAGCGGAGCAATACGGCACACGAAGAAGTATTTACTATCCGACGTTCGCACGTTCAAATATTCGGTGATTTTTCAACGCCGAGCGTCTTGGGTCGGATAATTTATTGGTCTGGTAAAAGCCGTTTGCCGGATGGGTGGTTTTACAAAACAGCGGAAGAAATGGCACAGGAAACAGGGCTGTCGGTTCGCACGATTCACAGAGCA
>MVZJ01000152.1 GCA_002069095.1 Bacteroidetes bacterium ADurb.BinA174
TTATTTATTTCGATATTTACTTGTCGCACTTCGGGGTTGTTGAATTTATATCCGCCATAATACAAAACGAAAACAACCAATGTAATTGACGAGAGAAAAGCGGTGAGTTTTATCTTAGCGGGCTGATTCATCCACTCTTTGGGACGAGCGAGTTGTCGGTTAAAAGTCAAATACAGAAAATCGAATATCAAAACCAAACCACCGAGATAAAGCAGAAAAATCATCCAGGTAGTACCCATTATACGGATGGAATGAACAATTTCGGGTGGGAGATGGCGAAAAAACACAAATCCCACTATATAAACGATAAGTTCGAATGAAAAAATGACCGTCCAAAGTGTTCGAAACACTTTTCGGGTTTTAAAGACGTCCCAACCCTTTAGAAATACGAGGATGTTGAGCGTGAGATGTATAATGAGTGCGACAATAAGTGAGCGCATATATTAATTACCAATTATCAATTACTAATTACCATTCATAGCCCGCAACTCTCCCCTTTAGTTAAGGGGAGTACCGCAAAGCGGGAAGGGGTTACGGTTATCAGATCACCCATCAATTCACCAAATCCAACACCAAATATTCCGATTGGGTGCCAATGCGGAATTTCCCGCCCCAGATTCCCAATCCCGATGAAACATAAAAATGCGTATTCCCTTTTTGCAGATAACCTTGCGATAGTTCGAAAATTTTATCCGCGATAAGCGAAATTGGGAAAACCTGTCCGCGATGCGTATGACCGGAAAACTGGAAATCGATACTTTCCTGCACAGTTTCATCCAAATTGTATGGCTGATGGCTGAGCAGAACGGAGAAAGTTTGTTTATCAATATCTTTCGTGAGTTCCGATAATGTTTTTCGATTTTTATAGGAATGATCTTCACGTCCGACAATAGTCAATCCATTCATTTGAAAAACTGAATCACGCAGCAACATTATTCCTGCCCGATGGTAAAAATTGATACTGTTTTTAATCCCCGAAATGTATTCGTGGTTTCCGGTGCAACCGTAAATTCCTAACGGAGCTTTTATTTTTTGCAATTCCTGATCGAGCGAATGCTGCAAAACTGGTCGCAACTGATTGTCAATCAGGTCTCCCCCAATAATTACCATATCTGGTTTTTCGGCATTTATCATTTCTACCCACTTGCTCAACTCTTTCTTCGAAATGGTGTATCCCAGATGCAAATCACTGATACCCACAATTCTTATTGGTTTTTCTATTTTGTCGGTTTTGATGGTTATGTGCGATCGTTTTTTGTTGTGATACTGTAAGTTGCCGAATAAAAGTATCAACGCTACAATTCCCAAACCGATAACCGAGGTGAGTGCATTGTGGCGAAATAGTCCATGAACAGCTTCTTTATCGATTATATGTGCGAAATGATTGATAATCCTGAATAAATCGACGAGAAAAACGAGAATGAAAACGTACAAGAAAGCGATCATCCACGATGTGCCAAAGTGATAGAAAAAACCGGCAGTTTCAACCGGCATCGTTTCGCCAAACCTAAAAAAAACGATCAGGCTGACAAAACCCAAAACCAGAATAGCCATAACGGTAATTCTAATCCATAAATTGGCCGGCATAAACTGGTAGATTCTAACAGCCGTATAAACGTTGACGGCTAAATAGAGAGCGAGTATGGTAAGAAAAAATGATTTCATCTTTTACAGCGCCAGGAAAAAGCTTACCCACAAAGGTACGGAAAAATCGATAATCATTCCGTGAAAAAGCGCAACTACCACGTAATCGGGACCGGAATATTTTGTAATGATGGGAAGCGTTGTGTCCATCGTTGTAGCTCCACCGGCGCAAATGGGAGATAGTCTCCCGAAATATTTCACCATCCACGGCGTAAAAACCAATACGATGAATTCGCGCATAATGTTTGCCAGCAAGGCAACCGTTCCCAGTTCCACACCGCGGAACTCCGAAATAAGGATACTCGACAGCGAATAATAAGCAAATCCTGCTCCTACGCTTAGACAATCGCTTAGGCTTCTTTCGGGAAGTAAAACACTTACCAGTGCTACTCCGGCAAAGGTTCCCACCGTGGTTGCAATGGGCACTAAAGCTATTTTGAACCCGAATCGCTTTACGGCAGTAAACATATTTTTACTGGAACCAATTTGTATTCCCACGAAAAAAAGCAATCCGTAAAGAATCCATTTGGATATGTCGTCTCTCAGCAAAGCTTCCGGAATCCAGCCGAATAAGGCAAGAATTACTCCCAAAGCAAAAAGCAAAAGATAGATGAGCGATTGTTTCATCGGTTTTTACCCTTTCTATTGAAAAAACGCACATATACCCACCAGGCACAGAGAATTGTTCCTACTGTTCCGCCAAGCGTAATAATTAACGCATCCAAACCAATGGAACTGAAATTATTCACCACCTGTTCATTCGCTCCCACCGATACGCCTAAGAAAAACAGCAACAATATAATAATCAGACTGATTATAGTGCCTACGTATTTCACCTGTGGAATTTTTCTTACAAAATACCCCACAACAACGCCCGATAATATAATTAGAATAATGTTGAGCATAGTGTTATTTTAATCTCTTGACATCCCCTGAGGGAGCGACTCCAAGTCACTCCGTCAGTAATAAACACAAAAGTATGAAAAATTAACGTTCTTTTCTGTAATAAAATCGAAAGAAGTTGCGTCTAATCAAGTAAGAGTAAATTCTATGTTTAAAAATGCAAAAAACGCTTGCAAAAGCCAAATCTTTACTAAATTATCGTAATAGGAGGCTCTTGCACGCTTACCTGATAAAATAAATAACTACTTTTGCCGAAATTTCAATAAAAACCTTTATGAAACAAACCCTGTTATTACTGATTTCACTTCTGATTTCAGTTTCCATCAATGCGCAAAACATAACTATTAAAGGACAATTGGTGAGTGCAACCGACAAAAAACCGTTGCCGTATGCCACTATTTCGGTTGCCAATTCAACAGTTCCCCAAAAATCCATCAAAAAATTTGCCACAGACGATAATGGTAATTTTGCTACCACGCTTCAAACCGGAAACTATATTTTTACGTTTCAGTTTGTTGGGATGAATAACCTTAATCGTAATGTGGAAGTTAAAGGCGGTGAGTCGCAACTCGATCTCGGAAAAGTTGAGATGGCCGAAAGTTCTACCGAATTGGATGAAATTAGCGTAACTGCACAGCGTCCATTGGTAAAAGTGGAAATCGATAAACTGACATATAGCGCTAAAGACGATCCCGAAGCATCCACTTCCAACGTTCTGGATTTGCTTCGTAAAGTTCCGCTGGTAACGATTGACGGCGAAGATAACATCCAACTGAAAGGCTCATCGAATTTTAAAATTTATCTGAACGGGAAACCGTCGAACATGATTTCCAACAATCCTTCACAAGTGCTGAAAAGTATGCCTGCAAACAGTATCAAAGATGTGGAAGTGATTACCGATCCCGGAGCGAGATACGATGCCGAAGGTGTGGGTGGAATCATCAACATCATTACCGATAAACGGGTCGACGAAGGTTATTCGGGTTCCGTTGGCGCCAATGGCGATACGTTTGGCGGTTATGGGGGGAGTGCATACCTTTCTATGAAATACGGAAAATTCGGGTTTACCGGAAACGGAAGTTATTTTTACCACAACATGCCGGAAGCAAAAACATCGTTTGCCCGCGAAGAAATGGCGTCAAACCCGGTTAAACTGACACAAGACGGAACTTCAAAGAACCACGGTGGAGGGTTGTTTTACAATACACAACTCAGTTATGAGCCGGATACGCTGAACTTGTTTAACGTATCTGTCGGACAATTCGGAGGGAAATTTTATTCCGAGTCAGAACAAAAAGCTCTTTCACAAGGTGCAAGAAATTATTCGTACCGGCAAAATAACAATTCGATGTCGCAGTTCGGCTCTTTCACTCTTACCACAGATTATCAACGAACGTTTAAAAAGAAAGGCGAGATGCTGACTGTTTCATACCGTTTCGAGAAAAATCCAAACAACAGCGATTTTGAAAGTGTGTTCAGTAATGTCGATAGTTATTTTTATCCCGATGGTTATCGGATGAAAAGTCTGAATGATGCCGGAGGAAATGAACACACAGGACAGGTAGATTACGTGAATCCACTTACCGGCAAGCACAATATAGAGATGGGTTTGAAATATATATATCGCGATAATTCCAGCCGAGGCAACAATACTTTTTTAGACGTGGTTAACGGACAGTGGAAAGAAGATGTAAGCCGTAAAAACGACCTTGACCACGATCAAAAAATCGCTTCGGGATACGCGGGTTACGGATTTAAAACCGGAAAATTCGGTTTGAAATTAGGCTTGCGTGGGGAAAACACTGCCCAGAAAATACATTTCATGAGCGCGAAAACCGATACGATAGTGAATACCAACTTCTTCGATTTGGTTCCTTCGGCCGCTTTTTCCTATCAGTTGGGAATGACGAAAACGTTGCGCTGGGGTTATAATATGCGTATATCGCGTCCCGGAATTTGGTATTTGAATCCATATATCAACGATTCCGACCCGAATAACATCCGTTACGGAAATCCCAACTTAGATGCCGAACAAACTCATAATTTCAATATTAACTACGGTTCGTTTGCTCAAAAAGTGAACTTCAATGCCACGTTGAGCTATTCGTTTACGCGAAATGCCATTACATCCAGAATATTTATTGA
>MVZJ01000153.1 GCA_002069095.1 Bacteroidetes bacterium ADurb.BinA174
GGGAGACAATATAGTCACCACTTCATTTTTATACGGCGGCACATACAATCTGTTCAAGGTTTCTTTTGCTCGGTTGGGTATCGAATTTCGTTTTGCCGACGGCGACGATGCCGACAGCATAGAAAGCCTTATCAACGAGAAAACGAAAGCGATTTATCTGGAAATGATTGGAAATCCGGAATATAATATCCCCGATATGGAGAAAATTGTGAGAGTTGCCCGTAAAAAAGGCCTACCGGTCATTGTAGATAACACTTTCGGACAAGGCGGATATCTTTTCAATCCCATTGAGTGGGGAGTGAACATTGTGCTTCATTCCGCTACAAAATGGATTGGAGGCCACGGCACATCAATGGGCGGCATAATTATCGACGGCGGAAATTTTGATTGGGGCAACGGAAAATATCCGATGTTCAACGAGCCGTCTGAAGGTTATCACGGATTAAATTTCTGGGAAGTTTTCGGCGATAAATCTCCTTTCGGTAATATCGCTTTTGCCATACGTGCTCGTATGGAAGGACTTCGCGACTTTGGCCCAGCCATTAGCCCGTTCAACTCGTTTATGATGCTGCAAGGACTGGAAACACTCTCGCTTCGTGCAAAACGGATAAACGCAAATGCACTGGAAATGGCACGATGGCTCGAAAAACATCCGAAAGTGGAAAAAGTGAATTATCCGGGACTTGAGAGCAACAAATATCACACGTTAGCGAAAAAATACCTGAAAAATAACGGCTTTGGCGGAGTTCTGTCGTTTTTCATTAAAGGCGATGAAAAGCAAGCCGCCACTATTATCGATAATCTTTCGCTTATCAGCCACGTTGCTAACGTGGGCGACACCCGAACACTGATCATTCATCCGGCAACAACTACGCACGAGCAACTCCCGAAAGAAGCACAGATTGCATCGGGGGTTTATCCGAATATGTTGCGGTTATCATTAGGCTTAGAGCATATCGATGATATTAAAGATGAATTAGACGAGGCGTTGTCGAAATTATAACAATCGACCGAAAAAAAACTTTTTATTTACGGGGTGACTTGATAGTCGCCCATAACAAAAATAAAAGAGCGTATGAAATTTTTTCACACGCTCTTTTTTAAATTCATTTTCACGGAAAAAATTAATCAATAATCTTCTTGATTAATTCAGGATCTTTTATCAGGGTTCTAAGTTCCTGCTCTAACTCAAATCGGGTAATCTCCATGTCTTCAAGTTCTACCCGTTGCCAGATCTCCTCAACCCACTGATTCTGATTTTCACCAAATTCATCAACTGCCTGAAACCATCTCAGATACATAAATTTATGTCCTGATAATTTTAAATTCAAAGGATTGTCTTTTCCAATCTGTGTCTTATTGAAAGAATGTTCAATTTCTTCAATATACAGGGAATCTCCAACCAATCTGTACGTTCCGTCAACTGTGATCATAGAGGCTTTCTCGGTTGTCATAAAATTAACAAACCTACCGTCATCAATAATCATCTTAAACATTCCATGAGGCATCTCCTTGTAACCTCCCTCATTACTGTTGTGAATAGCTTTCACCTCCCACAACCCATACAAGCGTTTCGCTGTTTCGCTTTTCAATCCTTTTTGCGCTGTCCCACATCCGGTGAGTAATGCAATCACGCAAACTAATGCAGAGTAAAATAATTTCGTTTTCATGATTACTGTACTTATTTTTATTTAATAGAATTTACCCTGTACAAATATCACACTTTTTTAGGAATAAAACACTTGTTTTGATGTTTTTTTATAAAAATTTTAAATGAATGGCCGTATTACTGTAACTATATGCATCTGTTTATTAAATCTTAATCAAAAAAACTATATGCCTATGTGGTTACAGTTAGGCATTTATGCGGATATTCATTAAATTTTATGTCTATCCGCAAAACATCCTAATCAATTCTCGTCAAAAAGAGCGAACAAGTTCGAGCGGCCATGTCCTCTTTTGGGCGTGGATAAATAGTTAGAAATTCAATCGGTTTTAGCCGAAATTTAAATAATCTTGGGCTAAAGCCCGCTTTTAACGACGTTTTACCCCCACGAGTTAAAACTCGTGGTAATTGATAAATGTTTTTAGGACACATTGCGGATAATCATTTTAAATTTTAATTGCTTTCCGTAAAAGTGTGCTAATACTTCCGCTTTTCGAAGCGGAGATAACAAAAGCGAATACATAAACTGGCTTTAGCCATGATTTTCTGGACTAAAGTCCGGATCTATGAAAACATTACCGGTCTCCGTCCTAAGGACAGAGTTAAAAACTTACGTTTTGCGGATAATCATATTATTTTTTTAAAACTATATTATTTTATCTCCATTTCATCAATCAAATGTGTGGCGCCGGCAAATTTATCGATAACGAACAATACGTAACGAATATCTACAATAATGCTTCGTTGATAATCGGGCAGATATTGAATATCTCCGCCAACACCTTCCCAATTTCTATCGAAATTAATGCCGATAAGCTCGCCTTTACCATTCATCACCGGACTTCCCGAGTTTCCACCTGTGGTATGCGTAGTAGCGGTAAAGCACACCGGCATTCTGCCGTCGGATAAGGCGTAACGGCCAAAATTCTTAGTATCGTAAAGTGTTTTGAGCTTATCGGAAACTACGAATTCCCAATTATTGGGGTCTTCTTTTTCCATAACTCCGTCTAACGTGGTTTGGTGCGAATAATGAACGGCATCGCGAGGTTTGTAACCCTTGAGTTGCCCGTAAGTAAGCCTCATTGTAAGGTTGGCATCAGGGAAATGGGCGTTTGCGCCGTCCATTACCAAAATTCCATCAAGATATGTACTCCGTGCTACTGCGAAAGGATTATCGAACGCGCTTAACCGGGTACGAAGCGAAAGCATCTCATCGGTAACTGAGCGGGCAAACTGAAACATAGGATCGGTTCGCAACACTTCGGCATTTTTATTCCCGGAAACAAACCGTTGCAGGTTTTCTTCACTGCCGAAAATGGATTTTTCGAAAATATAGTCCACAAATTTATCCACATCGCCGTTGAATTGCGAATAAATCACTTCGAAGTACTTTGGCTGTTTTTCTCTCGACATCAGTTTTGTGTACTCTTTCAGCATGGTCTTGCCCACTTTCTTATCCACTTCGCGGTTGTAGTCTTTGTTGGCAAACCTATTATAATCGGCAAGCAACTGTGCCGTACTCTTCTCAATTTTATCCTCATCGTTGCTTTCAAGGGCTGTTATAAGCATATTGGCTGCTCCCACCGGAACGCCGGCAAATTCCACACCGCGAATAATTCCTTCGTTCAGCATCCAGTTACGGTAACGCAAATCGGCACGATTTTCCACAATTTCGCAAATTTTATCTAATGCTTGCGTATATTGCGGTTTGTTGTTTTTTAATGCCCAATCCAGAACACAATTTTGTTGTTCGAGTTTTACTTGCTCGAAATTTCGCAAATCGATTGCCCAGTTAGTACCAATCGCGTTTTTATAAGCATTGGTAGAACCCGAATATTTTGACGCGTATTGAATTTTTACCTGTGGGTCGGCAAGCATTTCGTTCAACATTGCTTCCTGTCGCACGCGGCGCATGTTGATACGCACGGCGTTATCGATATCGCGCCTTTCGGCCACCTCCCACGAAGTGTAATATTTGTGCGTGGTTCCCGGAAACCCGATCATCATGACGAAATCGTTTTCGGCAACTCCTTTTGTAGAAATGGTAAGCCAGCGCTTGGGTTTAAGCGGGACATTATCGGGAGAATAGGCAGCAGGATTGCCGTTTTTGTCGGAATAAATACGGAAAAGAGTAAAATCGCCCGTATGGCGCGGCCATTCCCAGTTATCGGTATCAGCGCCAAATTTTCCGATGGAACTAGGCGGTGCACCTACCAAACGTACATCGGAATAAATCTTCTTGGTAAACATAAAATATTGGTTACCATCGAAAAACGGTTTTATTTCCACATCGGTTCCGGCATTATTTTTCAGAAACTCAGCCCCTACCCTCGCAATTGCAATGCTCTTCAGATAGGTAGGCGAAAGAAAAAATATGCCATCTTTATCCTGTTCCTTATCCCGTTGAAGGCATTCCTTCACGTAAACGGTAACGTCTTCAATCTTATCTATAAAAGTAACGGTCAAGCCGGGATTGGGAAGTTCTTCGGCTTTGGTCATTGCCCAGAAGCCATTATCCAAGTAATTATTTTCGAGCGTACTGTGGTTTTGAATCTGTCCATAACCGCAATGGTGATTTGTGAGTACCAGGCCTTGCGATGAAATGACTTCGCCTGTGCATCCTCCGCCGAATTGTACTACAGCATCTTTAATAGACGCACCGTTGGGATTGTAAATGTCGTAATCCTTCAGTTTCAATCCCATTTTCTTCATTTCGGGATATTTTTGCTGTTTCAGCAGATGAAGCATCCACATTCCTTCATCGGCAGAAAGTGAAGCCACAAAAAAGATAAGAATCAGGCTTAAAAAAGATTTTTTCATTTCGGATATTTTTAAAAGATATCTTCAGATTTCGAACGTCAGATATCATACTTTTGATTTATTTTTTGTGTTGCGAAGATAATGATTTTTTGTGAATATACATTTTCTATTCTCTTACTTATCGTGTGGGTAGATTCAACTCACAAATGCAATTTTCTTTTCCAAAGATGCAAAAAATAATTGAGCTGGTGTTTTATATTTC
>MVZJ01000154.1 GCA_002069095.1 Bacteroidetes bacterium ADurb.BinA174
TGGTAATTGATAAATATTTTAGGACACATTACAAATAATCGTTTTTAATAAAAAACCTTATTTTATTCATTTATACCTTAGTAGCAATAAAATAATTTTCAGAATCAACCTTATTACCTTATTTTTGTAGAACTAAAACAAGGCAATAAACAATTATAAAAATCGTAGAACCGAAATCGTAAATAAAAATATATGAACAATATTATTATAAAAAACGCTTCGCAAGTAGTTACTTGTAGCGGATTTGCCGGAAAACGCGGCAAAGAGATGAACAATTTACACGTGATTGAAAACGGTACAGTTATCGTTACCGACGGAGTTATTTCGCACGTGCTAAAACAGGGAGAAGCTATTCCTGTAAACGAATCCGATTACAAAGTAATCTCTGCCGAAGGTAAGGCTTTGCTGCCCGGATTTGTTGATTCGCACACGCATTTCGTGTTTGGCGGTTATCGTGAAGAGGAGTTTTCGTGGCGCATGCGTGGCGACAGCTATATGGATATCATGAATCGCGGTGGCGGAATTGTAAACACCACACGAGCTACACGCGAAGCATCGGAAGATGAGCTTTATGCATCGGGAAAGATGCGTTTGGATGCCATGATGAAGCTCGGTATCACTACCGTAGAGGGAAAAAGCGGTTACGGACTCGATAAAGAGACCGAACTAAAACAGTTGCGTGTGATGCGTCGCCTGAACGATGAACACCCGATGGATATCGTGTCAACTTATATGGGAGCTCACGCTACGCCTGCCGAATGGAAAGGTAGGGAGGAAGAGTTTCTCGATTTCAATATAAACGAAGTGATGCCTGTTGTGGCAAAAGAAAAATTGGCAGAGTGTGCCGATATTTTCTGCGAAAAGAATGTCTTTTCCATCGAACAGTCGCGTCGTTATCTGAATGCTGCTCGTGAATATGGTTTCAAACTGAAAATTCATGCTGACGAAATAGTACAATTTGGCGGTGCCGAATTGGCTGCCGAACTTGGCTGTCTCTCTGCCGATCACTTGTTGCAAGCATCTGACGAAGGAATTAAAGCTATGGCAAAAGTGGGTGTGGTTGCTACTATACTTCCGCTGACGGCTTTCTCACTTCGTGAAGAGTTTGCCCGTGCACGTACGATGATTGATTCGGACTGCATTGTGGCACTTGCAACCGATTTGAATCCCGGAAGTTCATTCTCGGCATCGGCACCGCTGCTTTTCGCATTGGCATGTATCTATATGAAAATGTCACCCGAAGAGGCAGTTTCCGCTTTCACTATTAATGGTGCGGCAGCTGTTGGTAAAGCCGATAAAATCGGAAGTATCGATGTAGGCAAACAGGGCGATTTTGTGCTGTTGCAATATCCGTCATACAAATTCTTGCCGTATCACGTTGGAATGAATATTGTAGATACCGTAATCAAAAAAGGAGAAGTTGTAAACTTTTAAAAATAAAAAAATTTAATCAAACAAAAATAAAATCACTATTTATGAAATTACAAGATTTATCAATCAAACAGTTTTTAGAACAAACATCATCTAACGAACCGGTTCCGGGTGGTGGTAGTGTATCAGCTTTAAACGGTGCAATTGCATCTTCTTTGGCTCAAATGTTGGCAAGTCTGACAATCGGCAGAAAAAACTACGTTGAAGTAGAGGATTTAATGAAAGAACACTCTGCTAAATTTGAAGCTTATCGTACTCATTTCTTGAATGATATCGATAGAGATAGCGATGCGTATAACTTAGTTATGAACGCGTATAAATTGCCGAAAGAGACAGATGAAGAGAAAGCTGTTCGCAGCGAAAAAATTCAAGAAGCTACTAAAGTTGCATCTTTGGTTCCAATGGAAATCGCTGAGCGTGCTCTTGAAATGTTAGACCTGATTGCTGAAACTACTCGCAAAGGCAATAAAAATGCTATTACCGACGGATGCGTAGCAATGATGACTTGCCGCACAGCTGTCTTGGGTGCGTTGCTAAATGTTCGCATCAATTTGGGCGGACTAAAAGATGCCGATTTCGTGAAAGAATTGGCTGACAAATGCGATCGTATCGAAAGAGAGACTATCGCGAAAGAGAAAGAGATAACAGATTACGTAGCTACACAACTATAAACGAGCAATCAGTCTGCAGTTTTCAGTTCATAAAAAAGGCTGACAACTGTAAACTGTTAACTGATAATTAACAAAATGAAAAATATCTATTACATTGGGAAAGAAGACCTTTCGTTTGAAACCCTCGAGTGGATTATTAACGAAAATATTAAGGTAGAACTATCTCCCGAAGCCAAAGAGCGCATTCAGAAATGCCGCGACTACCTTGACCAAAAAATGGAGAATCAGACTGAACCTATTTACGGAATTTCAACCGGTTTTGGCTCGTTGTGCAACCACACCATATCGAATGAAGATTTGAGTACGTTGCAGGAGAACTTGGTGAAATCGCACGCGTGCAGTGTGGGCGAAGAAGTAAAGCCTGTGATTGTAAAACTGATGTTTTTACTTAAAGCTCATGCACTTTCGTTGGGTTACAGCGGTGTGCAAGTGGTGACTGTGCAACGCATGCTCGATTTGTTTAACAACGATATTTTGCCCATTGTTTACGACAAAGGCTCATTGGGTGCATCGGGTGATTTGGCGCCGCTTGCAAACCTGTTTTTGCCGCTCATTGGCGTGGGCGACGTATATTACAAGGGCGCAAAGCGCGATATTGGCAGCGTGCTCGATGAGTTTGGCTGGGAACCCATCAAATTGAAAAGTAAAGAGGGTTTGGCATTGCTTAATGGTACGCAATTTATGTCGGCGCACGGGGTTTACGCCATCATGAAAGCTCAACGTTTGTCGAAACGTGCCGATTTAATTGCTGCCATTTCCATCGATTCATACGATGGCCACCTGGAGCCGTTTGATGAACGGTTACATCTTATTCGACCGCACATCGGGCAGTTAGAAACGTCGCAAAATATTCGTAAATTTTTGGAAGGAAGTGAATTGATTTCGCGAGAAAAGAAACATATTCAAGACCCTTATTCGTTTCGGTGTGTTCCGCAAGTTCATGGAGCTACAAAAGATGCCATTGCATACGCGAAATCGGTTTTGCTTACCGAAATCAACTCGGTTACGGATAATCCCACCATTTTCCCGGACGATGACACAATTATTTCGGGAGGAAATTTTCATGGACAACCGCTTGCCATTACGTTTGACTTTTTGGCAATCGCTCTTGCTGAACTCGGAAATATTTCGGAACGCCGTGTGGCTCAATTGATATTGGGCAAGCGCGGTTTACCCGAGTTTTTGGTTGCCAATCCCGGTTTAAATTCAGGTTTTATGATTCCGCAATATACAGCGGCATCGGTGGTAAGTCAAAATAAAATGTACTGTTACTCGGCTAGCAGCGACTCCATCGTTTCCAGCAACGGACAAGAAGACCATGTGAGCATGGGTGCCACGGCGGCTATAAAATTGCTGAAAGTGATGGATAATTTGGATATTATTTTATCCATCGAACTGATGAATGCTGCTCAGGCAATGGAGTTCAGGCGTCCGTTGAAATCATCTCCGCTTATCGAAAAAGTGCTGAAAGATTATCGAAAAGAGGTTCCGTTTATCGATGAAGACATCGTGATGTACAAAGAAATTCAGAAAACAATTTCGTTTTTAAACCGATTACAAGTGGATGCATTGTGATTTTTTGTACATTTGCACCTTTAAATAATGAGTCCACTTTTATAAGTCGTTTTATAAAAAAACAATAAATCTAAATAAAATAAAACATGGTAGAGAAAATACACATCTCGTTACGGGATAACCCGGTGGCACGCTGGTCAGCGTTATTATTATTGTCGTTTGCGATGTTTTGTTCATATATCTTTATGGACATTTTGTCGCCGATTAAGGATTTAATGGAATCTACACGCGGATGGGATTCTACAGCATTTGGAACTTATGCCGGTTCCGAAACCTTCCTCAATGTATTTATATTTTTCCTCATTTTTGCCGGGATCATTCTCGACAAGATGGGAGTTCGTTTCACGGCACTGTTATCCGGCGCTGTCATGCTCATAGGCGCAAGTATAAACTGGTATGCCATTACCGAAAGTTTTCAAGGTTCTGTCTTTGATACCTGGTTTACAAACAACTTAAACTATATCCCGGGGTTCGATGAATTGGGAGTATCGCCTTTTTATCGTGGAATGCCGGCATCGGCTAAACTTTCCGCGGTCGGATTTATGATTTTCGGTTGCGGAGTTGAAATGGCTGGAATTACCGTTTCTCGCGGTATTGTAAAATGGTTTAGAGGTAAGGAAATGGCGTTGGCTATGGGTTCGGAAATGGCGTTAGCACGTCTTGGCGTTGCAACCTGCATGATTTTCTCGCCGCTTTTCGCACGCATGGGAGGTACCGTTGACGTATCACGTTCGACCGCTTTCGGTGTAATTTTGTTGATGATTGCGCTAATTATGTTTGTCGTCTATTTCTTCATGGATAAAAAACTTGATTCTCAAATCGGTGAACAGGAAGAAGCCGATGAACCTTTCAAAGTAAAAGATATCGGAACAATCTTGTCAAGCAGCGGTTTTTGGTTGGTAGCACTGCTTTGCGTACTTTACTACTCGGCAATTTTCCCTTTCCAGAAGTATGCTGTTAATATGCTCCAATGCAACATTGACTTTGTACCGCCTGCAGCCGAGTCATTCT
>MVZJ01000155.1 GCA_002069095.1 Bacteroidetes bacterium ADurb.BinA174
AAATAAAAAACTCCTGTAATGCTTTATCAGAGAGCATTACAGCGATTTAATATATTAAACAACCGGACACTAGTGATAATATATAATATAAAACTGAGAATTATTTTACTTATATTATTGGTCTGGAGTTTTTTTATAGCTCACGCACAAGTAAAAACAGGTATTATTGGCTTAGACACCTCGCATTCAACTGCTTTTACAAAAATGTTAAATACCGAGGATAAAAAAGAGGAATTTAAAGATTTCAGGGTTGTCGCGGCATATCCTCACGAGGCAAAAACAATAAAGTCGAGTTACGAGCGTATTCCCGGGTACATAGAGCAATTAGAGAAATTGGACGTAGAAATTGTATCGTCCATTGCCGAGTTTTTAGATAAAGTAGACTGTGTTTTGTTGGAAACGAACGATGGAAATCTACACTTAGAGAAGGCCAACGAGATATTTAAGAAAGGGAAAATTATGTTTATCAATAGGCTAATTGGAGCAAAATTGGCTCAATCCACTCCAATTTTTGAACTATCCAGAAAATACAATGTCCCAATTTTCTCATCGTTTTCTCTTCGATATGTCGATCAAAGCCAAGCTCTAAGAAATGGAGAGTTTGGCAAAGTTTTCGGTGCTGACTGTTACATTCCCGGAAGTCTTGAGCCGTCACATACCGACATGTCTTGGTATGGAATCCACGGTGTTGAAATATTGTTTACAGTTATGGGAACAGGTTGCGTATCGGTTAATAGGATGTCCTCCAAAGGCACCAATATAGTAGCCGGTCTTTGGGATAACGGAAGGATTGGTACAGTAAGAGGGACACGCAAAGGCCGAAATCAATACGGAGGACATGCTTTTACAGAATAGGGAATTGTGTCAACCGGAGAGTACGAAGGATAACTACGAGAAATATTAAAATTTTCCACTACTCGCGTAGCACCAATAAGTGAAAAAGAAACATTGGAGATTTTCACATTTATTGAAGCTGCGGATGTAAGCAAACGAGCCGGAGGGAAAATTGTTTCGATGAGAAAACATATGAAAAAGCAGAAAACAAGCTCAAAAGTAAATCTGGAAATTAATTTAACAGGAAAATGAAAAATTGCTGGATGGTTATTGTAATGGGATTAATGTTGTTTTCTTGTGTCTCTAAAAGTGAAGAAAAGGCAGATAATAATATGATGTTTACCGGAAAAGAGGGAGAAGTAAAATTAATTATTCTTGTTCCCTGGCATTTCCACACCAGTTTGCTTCAAAAAAGTTCAATAATTCAGGTAAACGACTCGATTTATGTATACGCATTACCCGACGATACCGGGTTAAATCAATACCTTACCGTCATTGAATCATTCAACAACCGAACTGAAAACCCCACGGCTTGGCAAGAAATCGTGTACACGGGCGATGATTTTTTGGATAAAATGGTGTCCGACAGAAAAGGAAATGTCGTTATCCTTGCCGGTAACAACAAAGACAAAACAGAATATATTTTAAGTGCGATTAATGCCGGACTAAATGTGTTGTTGGACAAGCCCATGGTAATTAACCGTGAAGATTTTCATCTGTTGGAAGAAGTCTATTCAAATGCCAAGACGAATAATGTAAAGCTTTATGATATGATGACTGGGCGGTACGATATACTGAACATCATCGAAAAAGAACTTGTTAACGACAACGATTTTTTCGGTGAGTTGCAAGAGGGAACACCCGAAAATCCGGCCGTGTATATGGAAAGCGTGCATCATTTTTACAAGGAGGTGTCGGATGCGCCGTTGGTTCGTCCGGGATGGTACTACGATGTGGAACAACAAGGCGAAGGCATTGCCGATGTAACCATGCACCTCATCGATTTGGTGTTTTGGAAATTCTTCCCCGGGCAAGCCATCGACTACAGAAAGAATATAAATAATATTTCCGCGACCCATTGCCCCACAAAAATCACGTTGACAGAATTCTCGAAATCGACGCGGCAACCAGAATTTCCTGCTTACCTACAAAAATATCTTGACAATTCCTTGTTGAACGTATATACCAACGGAACGGTCAATTTCGATGTAAAAAATCACAATATAGGACTGAAGGTTATTTGGAATTATCTGGCTCCTAATGGTAGTGGCGATACATTTGTATCGGTGATAAATGGAACAAAAGCTATTCTGAAAATGGCTCAAGGCAAAGAACAGCAATTTGTGAAACAACTCTATACTCAAAAGCCTGACAATGTTAATGAGAAAAAAATCACCGAGAACCTGCAAAAAGCAATTGAGAGGTTAAAAGTAAATTATCCGTTTGTGTCTATTTCGCCACCGTCTGCCAACGGAGAATATCTGATAAATATTCCCACGGCCAACAGAGACGGTCACGAATCGCATTTTAAATACGTGGCGGAAATTTTTTTTAATTTCTTAGTAAATCAAAATATGCCCGAATGGAAAATTTCGAACACACGGGCAAAATATTATATCACGACGGAGGCGGTTGAAGTTACAAGAAATAATATTTTACAATGAGAAGTGAAAAAAATTATACAAAATTTCAGTTGATATTTTTGCTTACACTTCGGTTTGCCATAGGATGGCACGTGTTATACGAAGGAATATCGAAAATAATAAGTTCCCAATGGACATCTGCAAATTTTCTTCGCGAGTCGCAGGGAATACTGTCAGGTTTTTCGCAATGGATTTTATCGAATGCCGATTTACTCACCACAATTGACTTTTTAAACGCATGGGGATTAGTGTTCATTGGATTAGCCTTGATATTTGGTTTTCTCTTTAAACCCGCTGCAATAATAGGTTCAATTTTAATATTCATCTATTACCTGAGTGTTCCACCTTTGGTAGGCTATGAATACACTTTGCCTTCCGATGGCAGTAATTTGATTGTCAATAGGACTCTCATCGAAGCTATCGCTCTTTTTGGATTAGCCCTTTTTCCGACAAACAAGATATTCGGGTTAGACTATTTTATTCAATCACTCTTTAAAAGAAAAACATAAAATGGATGAACAAGATAAAAGCATAAAAGAAGAAAAAAATATACCTGTAAATGATACAACAAAAAAAACGTCGAAAGAGATTTCACGCAGAAATGCGTTAAAAGCATTTGTAGGAATACCCGTGGCCGGATTATTCGGTTTTGAATTATTGCGAAAAATTAACTATGACAAAAATAAAAGAAGCCGCATTGTTCAAGAGTTAGGACTTGACAAAATGGAATTTTCAATTCCTGATTATGGGAAAGACAACGCACGGGAAGTTATTCGCATCGGTATTATAGGATTCGGGCGTCGAGCGGAACAACTGGCAGCAGGATTGGGATTTATGCATCCTAATGAAGTAGAAAAACGAACAAATAATAATACGTTAAGAAGTTGGTTAGAACAAGAAAACCTTCACGTGGCTATCACAGGAATCTGCGATGTGTTTGATTTACATGCCCAGCACGGTTTGACAATTGCAAATAATAACCTGCGAAGCGGAACTTCAAAACTACCCGTCAAGCGTTATCATACCTATCAAGATATGCTTGCTGACAAAGATATTGACGCGGTTATAATCTCAACACCCGATCATCACCACGGATCTATGGCGATCGATGCAACCAAAGCGGGAAAACACGTTTATTTAGAGAAAAGCGTAGCTCATACTGAAGAAGAGCTGAATGAATTATATCACGTCGTTAAAAACAGCAATATCACTTTCCAGTTAGGTCATCAAATAACTCAAAGTACTGTTTTTAAACAAGCCAAAGAAATTATTGATAAAAACGTTTTAGGAAAAATCACCCTAATAGAAACAACTAGCAATCGCAATACTGCAGAAGGTGCCTGGATAAGGCATCTGGATGCTGACGGAAACCCAAAGCCTGGGGACGAGAAAAGCATCGATTGGAAACAATGGTTGGGAAATACACCTTATGAGCCATTCAGCATCGACCGGTTTTATAATTGGACAAAATGGTTTGCCTACGATACCGGAATGATTGGCCAATTATTTACCCACGAATTTGATGCAGTGAATCAATTATTACGGATTGGCATACCTGAATCGGTATCTTCTTCAGGTGGCATATACTTCTGGAAAGACAACAGAGAAATGCCGGACAGTTTACATTGCGTTTTTGAATATCCTGATAAAGACTTAACATTAATGTACAGCGGAAATCTTGCTTCCAGCAGAAGCCGTGGAAGGGTTTTCATGGGACACGACGCATCGATGGAGCTTGGCAACAATATCCAAATAACAATTGACAGAAATTCTACTCAGTACAAAAAGGGAATATCCTCTGGACTTATTGAAACCGGATTTCCCGTTCTTTCCTTTAATCCTAATGCCGGTCAAATAGATGCCATAACTTCAGCTTCTGAAAAATATTATGCCGATCGGGGATTAACAAATACTGTTATCAGGGGTCAGCAGATTGATGTAACCCATCTGCACTTACGAGAGTGGCTCGATTGTATCCGTGAAAACAAAACACCCAGTTCTCATATCGAATCTGCTTACGAAGAAGGTATTACCTGCTTAATGGCTCATCGTTCGTATCTCGAAAAGCGCCAAGTGTTTTGGGACAAAGAAAATAGAAAAATAGTGTAATATTTTTTCTGGTATTTATTAAATTTAGTTCCTATGTTTAAACTTGGAAAAGACGGATAGGTAGTCCAGTAAAAAAGCTATATCATTTTAGTTAACTTTG
>MVZJ01000156.1 GCA_002069095.1 Bacteroidetes bacterium ADurb.BinA174
TGATTGCCGCTGTCAGCTATTCTCCGGATTTCAAGTCTCGAATTTACAATAGGAACAATTGCGGATAATCATATTCATTTTTTATACAGCATTGAAAGTAAGAAACTATTTTGAATTTTCCGTTCTTGCAAAAATATAGTTTTTTACTTAATTAAAGACTTTTTTCTTTAATTATCTGTCGGGATAAAAAGTTTTCAGCAAAAAAAAGTATCTTTGTCATTCTAAAGAAAACGTATTCATGAGCGATAATAGTCCCCATTCTAAAATACCTGAACCGGCTTTGCGGCGCTTGCCCTGGTACTTATCATACGTGAAATTGTTAAAAAAACAGGGACACCAGCAAGTTTCTTCGACACAGATTGCCAAAAAAATCAACGTTTCGGCCACTCAGATTGCCAAAGACCTTTCTTATGTGAATATAAACGGCAAAACCCGGGTAGGCTACAATATTGAGCAACTTATCGAAGTCTTGGAAGACTTTTTAGGTTTCAAAAGAATGCATACTGCCGTGCTTTTTGGTGTGGGAAGCTTAGGCGCCGCGCTGCTTTCGGACTCAGGATTGGAGCAATACGGATTAAAGATACACGCCGGATTTGATGTGGATTCGTCTGTGATAGGACAAAAAATCAATGAGATTCCGGTGTTTCATTCTGATGAATTTGTGATTAGAAACAAAAAACTGAAAGCTCAGATTGGGATTCTCACCGTTCCACCCGATATTGCGCAGGAAGTTGCCGATTTCATGATCGAGGGCGGAATTCAGGCGATATGGAATTTCACGCCTTTCCGCATTCGGGTTCCCGAACATATCGTGTTGCAAAACACATCGCTTTACGCGCATTTGGCAGTAATATTTAACCGATTGTAATAGAGCATTAAGCATTGAGCGTTGATCATTGAGTAAAAAATAAAACACAATTAAAGATGAAAATTTTTGCTATTGGGTTGAATTATGCTTCGCATAACAAAGAAATGAAGCGGACTTTCGAAGCGAGTGAGCCGGTTATTTTTATGAAACCCGATACGGCTCTGCTGAAAGACGGAAAACCGTTTTTCCTGCCCGATTTCTCCGACGAAATTCATTACGAAACTGAATTGGTGATAAAGATTAACCGGTTGGGTAAAAATATCGCCGAAAAATTTGCTCACCGTTATTATGATGATATTACCATTGGTATAGATTTTACCGCCCGCGATTTGCAACGAAAACAAAAAAAACTGGGTTTACCATGGGAAATAGCCAAAAGTTTCGATAATTCGGCACCTATCGGCGAGTTTATTTCAAAAAAAGAAATACCGGATATAAATAATATAAACTTCCGTCTCGATATCAACGGAAATTCTGTGCAGCAAGGGAATAGCGGTGATCTTATTTTCTCGTTCGATAAAATAATTGCTTACATCAGCCGCTTTTTCACGCTCAAGATTGGCGACCTGATTTTTACCGGAACTCCTGCCGGAATTGGTGGCGTTTCCATCAACGACCGACTCGAAGGATACATCGAAGACAAAAAATTACTCGATTTTAAAATTAAATAACGCTGTAATACAATAAAAAGACACTATATTTGTTTAAAAATTAAACAAAATATAAACGCGTATGCAATCGAAATCAAATTTCTTTACCATAGTCAGCCTCTTAAGCTTTCTTATGTTATTTAACAATAAAGTGTTTTCGCAGCAATACAACCCGATTCCTGTGGCAGTGCCATCGCTTCAAATTGCTCCTGACGCCCGCGGCGGTGGAATGGGCGATATTGGTGTCGCCTCCATGCCTGATGTTTACTCGCATTATTGGAATGCAGCCAAATATCCGTTTATAACCGCTAACGGCGGCTTCGCCATTTCCTATACACCATGGTTGAGCAAATTAGTTGGAGATATCGATTTGGTGTACGTAACCGGTTTCTGGAAATTCGGCAATGAAAACCTGAATGCGATCAGCGCATCGCTTCGATATTTTTCATTGGGTGAAGTTGATATATTCGATCAGAATACCGATTACGTGATGGGAGTTTTTCCCAACGAACTAGCTTTCGATGTGGCTTATTCGCGAAAACTGTCAGAAACCTTTTCGGGAGCAGTGACTTTGCGTTACATCCGTGCCGATTATTCCACAGGAAACGATGAAACCACGCCCGGTAACGCATTTTCTGCCGATATTGCCGGTTACAACGAATCGTATTTCAACTTGGGACGTTCCGAAGCCCTGTTAGGACTCGGGTTCAATATTTCCAACATAGGAACAAAAATATCTTACGACGGCGGCAACACTTCGATGTTTTTACCGGCTAATTTACGCCTTGGTGCATCGTTGGGCATTCCCATTGACAATAAAAACACCTTTTCGTTCAGTTTTGACATCAATAAACTGCTTGTTCCAACGCCTAAATTACCAGTTGTAGGGGAAACCGATGCCGAAAAACAAAAAAGAATAGACGATTATCTGAATACGTCATCCATTACAGGTATTTTCAAATCTTTGGCCGATGCTCCCGACGGATTCAAAGAGGAAATGCAGGAAGTGATGTGGTCGCTGGGCGTGGAATATTTTTACAATAATCAGTTCTCGCTTCGCACGGGGTATTTTCACGAAAACGAATACAAGGGAAATCGCCGTTACGTCGCTTTTGGAGCCGGTTTTAGGATGAGTGCTTTTCAAATTGATGCTGCTTATTTGGTTTCAACAGCACAATCCAATCCGTTGGATCAGACTTTACGCTTGTCGCTCGGATTTGATATTGATGGAATAAGGCAGTTAATGAGGTAAAATACGAGTTACGAGTTCAAGGCAACGGTTAATGTTTTGAATCATAATAGTTGTGTCGTGGAAATTTTCAACGAAACAACTGAATTACAACTGAATTACATTTTCTATGAAAATAAGAGTTGGTTTCGGATACGACATGCATCGCTTGGTTGAAGGCCGGGATTTTTGGATGGGCGGTGTAAAAATAGATTTCGAAAAAGGGTTGCAAGGCCATTCCGATGCCGATGTTTTAATTCATAGCATTTGCGATGCATTGCTTGGTGCGGCCAATTTACGCGACATAGGCTTTCATTTTCCCGATACGGCAGACGAGTTTCATAATATCGACAGTAAAATCCTGTTGAAAAAAAGCGTTGCTTTGCTTCGCGAAAAAGGATTCGAAATAGGCAACATAGATGCCACCATTTGCACCGAAGCACCCAAGATGAACCCGCATATTCCGGCTATGCAACAGACATTGAGCAAAATAATGAATACAGATATCGATAATATATCAATCAAAGCCACCACGTCCGAAAAAATGGGATTTGTGGGGCGGCAGGAAGGAATAACGGCTTATACCGTAGCGTTAATTTATAAATTGTAATTATACCCGTCTTGTTTTTCAAGTGGCTTAAACGTAAAAAACAGGCAAAAGGATTTGGCATTCATTCTCCTTTTGCTTTTAATTTTGTCACCAATGTGATTTACGAAAAACATGGGTACAATGCTTTTGGGGATATCGAGCAACTCTTGCAGGACAATAACCTTGAAACAACCGATCAAAAACTTCATCAGTTATCGTACAGGCTTGTCAGGTATTTTCAGCCCAAAAAGATACTTGAACTTGAGACCGGAAAAGGAGTTAACACGCTCTATATTAGCTTAGCAGCCAAAGATGCAACTTGTTATTGTTTTGATCCGAACGGGGAAAATATTTTATTGCCAAGGAATTTGTGCGCAACATATAACAAAAACGTCGAGTTTATTGATGAGTTAGACGTTTTTCAGTCGTACGACGGAATTTTTGTGTATTTCAACACTTTCCCCATCGATGTGGAAAACCTGTTATCGATGAGTTCCGACGAAACTTTCTGGGTTATAACAGGAATAAAGTCGGGCAATGGAAAACGCTTTTGGAAGAAGATTGTTGAAGATGAAAGAGTACCTCTCACTTTCGACATGAAAGATATCGGCATAGTAATTTTGAAAAAATCATATCACAAATTAAACTATTTGGTTTAAAAAAGATCATAGACGCCAGATAACAGACATCAGACTAAGTGAACATCCGAAATTTATTAATGTTACGATCTAAAATCTAAAAAAGAAATGGCAAAAAGTTTAATTTATACAAAATCGGGGGATAAGGGCAAGACATCGTTGGTGGGCGGAACACGGGTAAAAAAGACGCATGTTCGCTTGGAGGCTTACGGAACCATAGATGAACTGAACAGTTTTATCGGCTGGCTGAATTGCGAGGTGAAAGACGAAGAAACGAACTGGTTTCTATCTTACCTGCAACACAAACTTTTTACAGTAGGTTCGTACCTGGCAACCGAAACGGAGCAAATATCACCCAAAGCAGTCAGCATTATTACCGATGGCGATATTGAGAAAATTGAGAAAGAAATAGACCGGATAGACAACAATCTGCCTAAACTGAAGCGTTTTATTCTTCCCGGAGGGAATGAAACTGCTTCTCGGGCTCACGTTTGTCGCACAATTTCCCGAAGAGCTGAACGAAACGTGTATCGGGTGGCAGATGAATTTCCGGTTGACGCATCTGTTTTTAAATTCTTAAATCGTTTGTCAGACTACTTCTTTGTGCTGGCGCGATATGAAAGTAACAAGACCGGAAAAGAAATATATTGGGAACAGGATAATATCTGAATTTTTTGTATATTT
>MVZJ01000157.1 GCA_002069095.1 Bacteroidetes bacterium ADurb.BinA174
GAATTCGATATGTTCCTTGTTGACATTGTACATCGGCGAAGCCGAAAACCGGACAGACCATCCGTTAGGCAATTCCGATGAGAACGGCAAGCCACTCCCACCGCCGGTTTTATCTCCTATAACGATAGCTTTGGGCGCGTGTTTCATCACATTGATAAAATCGTTGGTGGCGCTGTAACACCCTCTGTTGGTAAGTACAACTACCGGTTTCTGGTATCTTATTTTATCGTAACTGTTCACGTATTTGGGGTAAAAATCGGAAAAATCGGAATGTCCCTTGCCTATTTTATGAGAGATATACCCAACCAGCGTTTTCTCGTTAAAAAATCGCGAAGCGATGCGCTCTACGTTTGTTAAACTACCTCCTCCGTTACTGCGGACATCTATAATAATTCCCTTACAAATAGCCATCTGGCTTAATATCTGCGACATATTTGCATCGCTAATATCGCGGGAGAAACTGCCGTAGTAAATATATCCGATGTTATCATTCAGAATTTTATAATACATTCCTCCGGCAATGGAAAAATCTTTTTCAAGGTATTTTTTCTGAATATTCGGATCGAAATTCAATGGGAAATCCTCCGTCCAGTTCCAGTAACGCGACATATTGTGCGAAGCAATCAGGTTCACATGCCCGTCCTTCAACTCCGAAAGCATTTCGGCCATCAGGTTAAAAAGCGCGTAGTTTCCCATATCGTTTTTCACCCTCGCACTGTACGTTTTATAAACCGCATCCCAATCTATTTTCTTGTATTCAAAAAAACAATAATTTTCGTCGAGAATCGTCCAGAGCGCATCAAAATTTCCTCGCGGATCGTTATCGAAATTCAAATTGTTTTCGCATCCGGAAACGAGGAAAAATAAAAAAATTATGAGAAATATATGTTTTATTTTATTAAATTTCATTGTGCTAAGGTAGTAACAATTTCTCGAACTCGTCAAAAGACTTACGGTAATAATTCAAATCGATATCATTTACAACTCCGGTTATTTTTCCAGTATGCGAAAACTGCCAAATCACCCAGTTTTTGTAATCATTTCCGGGTTCTTCATGCAAGTCACAAATCCATAGCGGATTATCGGGGAAATTATTTTTTATATACATCCTGTAACACTCTTTGTTGGTATAAATTACCGGACGTTTGCCGTATTGTTTAGTCAGCGTTGATTCAAGATTTCTGAGTTCTTTTATCATTTTCCCGTACAACTCCTTATTGTTACAAGACCTATTAATAGCTGAATGTTCAACATCTATAGCCGGAATCATATCACCGGATTTTACGATCGAATTACGTATAAAATGCTGCGCTTGCTTTTTACCATCCTTCCCAAATGTATAAAAATGGTATGCACCTACTTTTAAACCAGCATCTTTAGCTACCTTGTAATTCCTTTTATAATCGCGGTCTTTGTGATTTGAGCCTTCGGTTGATTTCAGATAAACAAATGTAATGTTTTGTTTCCGAAGCTGATTCCAGTTTATATAGGAATTATGATGCGAAACATCTACACCGCGCACGAGATATTTTTGAGAAAACAGTGGATTATCGAAAGAATGAAAAATTTCTTTCTTCGAATAATTAATAAAACGATAAATGCCGATGGCAAAAAGAACGGCAAATGAAATAACAATAAATAAGACAATTTTTTGTCTTTTTCTACTGAATTTAAGTCGTTTACTTCGGCCGGACTTTGCACGTTTTCTTTTTGTCATCGGCATTAAAATGGATTAGACTTTTTATTTGCAAGGAATCTTGTTGATTCTCCTTTCGTGGCGTCCTCCTTCGAAGGATGTGTTTAGGAAAGTTACCAAAATCTCATAGATTTCCTCTTCGTTAAGCAATCTTCCCGGCAAGGCAAGTACATTGGCATCGTTGTGAGCACGAGCCAAATACGCCACATCCTTGTTCCAGCAAAGTGCTGAACGAATGCCCTGATGTTTGTTCATTGTCATGTTTATACCGTTGCCGGAGCCGCAAATAGCGATTCCCGGATAACACTTCTCGCTCTCGATGGCTTTTGCCAACGGATGAGCATAATCGGCATAATCTGAACTTTCATCGGAATAAGTTCCGAAATCTTTGAAAGGAATTCCTTTTTCCGTCAGCAACTTAATGACAATTTGCTTGGCGGCATAACCCGCATGATCAGAAGCTAATCCGATAGGTTTTATAGTATTTTCGAATAAAGACATAATATGTTTGATATTTGATGTTTAATGTTTAGCGTTCGAAGAGACATCAAACGCCAAACTTCAAACGGAAAATTTAATTAAGTAATTTCTTCACCTGTTCGTACACGTTTTTGCCCGTGTAACCTAATTTTTCGTCAAGAACTTTGTAAGGTGCGGAGAATCCGAAAGAATTCATTCCCCATACTTCTCCGTCTGCACCGACTAAGCCTTCTAACGTAACGGGAAGTCCGGCGGTTAAACCGAATTTCTTTTTGCCTTTAGGTAAGATAGATTCCTGATACTCTTTCGATTGACTGCGGAAAACTCCCTCTGACGGAACAGAAACGATACGAGTTTTTATTCCATTTGTTTTTAGTAATTCTGCACCTTCAAGCAGCGTAGAGACTTCTGAACCTGATGCCAATAAAATCACGTCGTAATTTTCGTCTTCCTGCACCACGTAAGCGCCTTTTTCAGCCGCTAATGCCGATTTGTAGCTTGAATTGGGCAAGTTATTAATGTTTTGTCTCGATAAAATCAATCCGGTGGGTGTATGAGCGTTTTCCAACGCCATTTTCCATGCAACGGTAGTTTCGTTCATATCTGCCGGACGAAGAACCAACATAGAGTTATTTCCACTGTGGTTTTGAAGTTTTTCGAGCAAACGAATTTGTGCTTCCTGCTCCACCGGTTGATGCGTAGGTCCATCTTCGCCCACGCGGAACGCATCGTGCGTCCAAATGAAAATAGCGGGTGTTTCCATCAACGCTGCCACACGAATAGCGGGTTTCATGTAATCGGAAAAAGCGAAAAACGTGCCGCAGGCAGGGATTACACCGCCATGCAAACTCATTCCGATACACATGGCCGACATGGTAAATTCGGCTACGCCGGCTTGAAAAAATGCTCCTGAAAAATCATTTTTCTTAAACGCTTTCGTGTATTTTAAAAATCCGTCAGTTTTGTCGGAGTTAGACAAATCGGCCGAAGCAACAATCATATTTTCAACCTGCTGAGCTAAAACGCCCAACACGGTTGCCGATGCTGCACGTGTAGCGTTATCGGGCTTTTGCACGATAGAATCCCAATCGATTGCGGGTAATTCGCGGGCAAACCATTTCTGCTTTTTGGCGGCAAGTTCGGGATTGGCTTTTGCCCAATCGTTGTGTTTTGCCTTTTTGGCAGCAACTATTTCTTTAAGTTCTTTTTTTCTTTTTTCGTAGAGCGAAGCTACTTCGGGGAAAATAACGAAAGGATTTTCGGGATTGCCGCCCAGGTTTTTAACTGTTTGGGCAAAATCGGCTCCGGCTGCACTCAGAGGCTGTCCGTGTGTAGATATTTGGTGCTCAAACGAAGAATTGTCGGCAGTACGTGCTCCAAGCGCCATAATAGTCTTTCCAATAATTAGCGTGGGACGTTCTTTTTCGGCTTTTGCTTCGTTCAATGCTTGTCGAATTTCACTCACGTTATTCCCGTCTATGGTGATTACTTTCCAGTTCCACGCTTCGTATTTTTTTGCTACATCTTCGCTTGTTACGGCATCGGTAGTGGTTGAAAGCTGTATATCGTTGGAATCATAAAACATGATAAAATTGTTCAACCCTAAATGTCCGGCAAGACGACCAACGCCTTGCGAAATTTCTTCCTGAATACCACCGTCTGTAATATAAGAATATATGGTGTGATCGATTCCGTCACCCAAGCGTGCTTTTAGAAATTTTGCAGCTATTGCGGCGCCGGCGCCGTAAGCGTGTCCTTGTCCAAGTGGGCCGGAAGTATTTTCTATGCCACGCTCGACATCCAGTTCAGGATGACCGGGAGTTGGACTTCCCCATTGGCGGAAATCTTTTACTTCGTCCATCGAGAATTTACCACTCAGACATAACACCGAATAAAACATGGGCGACATGTGCCCTGCATCGAGGAAAAACCGGTCGCGACCCTCCCAATGAGGGTTTTCCGGGTCGTATTCCAAAAATTCACTGTAAAGTACGTTAATAAAATCAGCGCCACCCATAGGACCACCCGGGTGTCCCGATTTAGCTTTTTCAACCATCGAAGCAGATAAAATGCGGATATTATCAGCCGCTTTGTTCATTAATGCATTATCATTCATAAGATTAGAAATATTTATTTTTTGTAGATTTCTATCGGATTTTTTTTGAAGTTAATTAAAAAATCAGTTATGTTACAAAGATACATTATTTTGAAAACAATGAGGTGCAAAATTTGACTTCATTTAGTGGCTATTCAACTTTAATATACTTTTTCTGAAAAAGAGCGTAAATTCAATTAGTAAATGCAACTAAATATCATTTATTAACGGTCAAAAGATTCCCAAGGGAACGCGTTCCCTTGGGAAATTCGGCCAAAATGTTTATAATAGTTGTATTATGAAAAAATTTAAACAATTGACCGTAGAGCAAAGATATCAAATATCAGCTTTACTTCAAAGTGGGAGTACACAAAAACAGATTG
>MVZJ01000158.1 GCA_002069095.1 Bacteroidetes bacterium ADurb.BinA174
CACACCGCGCGAAACAGGAGAAACTGCCGTGTTGTTCACATACGAGCCTAAATCTTCTTCCGATCTGTTCCACCACCATGACCAGTTGAGCTTGTATATTTTATATTCCACATTGTTGCGAGAAACTTTTTTTCCGTAAGGATTTACAGTTATCACATCGAAAACAATGGGCTTATCTGTTTCAAGAAAACCCGATGGTTCCGGTTCCGGCGTTTTTACTCCGGCATATACATGATAAGGCGAATAATAAGCAGTTTGCGCGTAGAAACTCATATCGCCGCCGGTTTCAAAAACACGCGACACGATATTTGCCCGCAACATTCCCGGTGCAGCTTCAGCAACCGGAATTTTGGAATTAACGCCTGCTACACCCGATGCATTAAGCGTTCCCTCAAACAATTTGTAGCTGTTTGTTTCAAATTTGAAAAGCGGATTATTGAATGCATAGTTTTTATAATTCGCAAACGGATTTTCGGCGCGTGAGAGCGTAATTTCCACTTCCGATTTCAGATTAGATGCCGGAGCACCGTGCAGCCATTGCGATGTAAGCGTTCCCGAGAAAATGCCTCTGCTTGCATCGATAACAGAATCGGTTTCCAGACGAACTTTTAATCGGTTCGGCTTCACGGTTTCTATTCGTAGCGGTTTGTAGAACGATGTACCACCCACTTTCACGTAAGATTGCCAAACGCCGGTGGGAGCCGAAGGGTTGGTAGTAATTTGGAAAGTGTAAAATCCGTTTTCACCTTTGGTTTTAACTTGGCGATGATAAAATTGGTTCGTAGGAGTATAGACTTCAAGTGTTACGGGATGACCTTCGGGTAGCTTTTTCGCTTTGTCTTCCAAGATAAACGATAAGTAAATGGTATCGCCGGGACGCCAAACGCCACGTTCGCCATACACGTAACCTTTCAATCCTTTTTGTATTTCTCTTCCACTCACATCGAAATTGCTGAGTGAAAGCGACAGTTCTTCCTTCACTTCCAGGTAGCCGATATCTTTTCCGTTGGCCGCGGTAACCACAAACGGACGACCATTTTTATATTCGATTTCGGCAAAGCCCTCCCCATCGGTTTTTCCTTTTCCTATCGCCTGCATCTGGTAGTTGTAAATCGTAACATCGGATCCGGAAAGTGGCGATGTGGAAAGAATATCGGTAACGGCGACCGTGATTTTATTTTCGTTTCCGCTTTTGGCAATAATCCCTACGTTGGATGCCATAACTGTGGTTTCGATAATTCGGTCGCGACTCATATAATATGTAGGTTTACAAGGGTCGTCGAGATCTTCCCAATTGTATTCCGACCAATTAATAGGTTCGTAATAATAGGGTGAAGTTTCGTCCCAAACTGCCTCATCTTCTTCGCTGATGGTTTCTTCATCAAAATTACCAATCGGCGTGCTTTGCGGAATTTGGGGCATCATTCCACCGCAATTGAAAAGCGAATAATCGGATTTCATTGAGAGTTGAACCATGTAAATCGCTCCCGGATCTTCGTATATCATCGGAGCCAAATCGATAGAAAAGTTGTTCCAACGGGTTAAATCCAGCGTTTTATCGGTATCTAAACGAATTTGTTTCTTTTTTATTAATCGTCCGAAACGGCGCAGTTCACCATTAGAACCGCTGTTCATCGAGTTCGATTGCAGATAATAAAGTATATTATTTTGATAAATTTTTATCACTTTCACATCCACCGCCCACAAATTAACCGCGCTAAACGGAAGAATCAATTGGCTTGAATTAGGCAGAATATTTCCGCTTTTCTCCATTTTTATCTGCGGTTTTTCGCTTTCGGGTTGAAGTTGATAGGTATAATCTTTTATGAGAGCTAGATTTTCAAAATTTCGTAAACCTTGATGGATTTGCAGCGTAATCTCTTCATGCGGAAAAACTTCGGGGTAAATCTTCAGTACGTTTTTATCGATTTGATACGTGAAATTATCGATTCCCGAAGGAACAACCAATCCTTGAATGTCCTGCTCTTGCGATAGCGGACTACTGAAAGTTATGCGAATATGGGGAGTGGCTTCGTTCATCATCCGCACATCAATTACCTGAAATTCGGTTTCGGGCAGCGAAGGAATCTCAATGTTAAAGCTTTCACGCTTCTTCGCTCCAATATTGTTCCCATTTATCGTGAGTTCGTAACTTTCGGGTTTGTTCGTGCGCTGCAAACTGTCAATCGAGACTTGATACGTGCCGTTCGAAACCGTTTTTATATTAACTTTTGCTTCGCGATTAGCTCCTTTCAGTTCAAAAATACCGATGATTTTCTCAGGTGATTCGTTGTTGGCTAATCGTAATGTGCCGATTACGGAGTTCCATTTCAAATCATTGCTACTCATAGGAGAATAGGGTAATAGTTCGAACGAGAAGTTTTGCTTGTTTACCCTGAAGTAAAAGTTGAAAATGTTGAACTTCGACTCAACTTTCAGCACTTTACTCAAGTGAAATTTCGCCTTATATTCTTTTCCCGCTTCTAATTGTTCGGCATCGGGAACAAAGCGTATGGTTCTGGAATTTATCCAATACGTTTTTCCTTTAAGGGAAGGTGAGAACGAAAAAAATTTCTCTTGCACTTCGGCATTTAATTCAACAGCCGGTAACTCTTGTGCAAGTTCAATTTCGATGTACGAATCGGGCGAAATATTGCCGTAGGTAAACGCCGAAATATACCGGGCAAATTCAGGGTCAATTGTGTTTGAATCCTGTTTACACGAAGTAAATGACAGGAAAATAATTCCGCAAATTAATGCAACGTAACTGTAAAGGTGTACTTGTCTTTTCATGAGGATTGTTTTTTTGTTAGTTTACACGCGTATATTTTATAATGTGAAGAAGAGTCAGAACTCCAAATAGGGTTCGACCCGGAAAATATCATCTGATGTGAATTCATTCAACATAGCCAATTCATTTATTGACAATATATTACCTTTCTTTTTTCTCAGGTTTACAATTGCTTGTACCTGTTTATAATTGAGATAAGGATGGCTCAATAACTCCTTGAATTCCATCTTGTTAATCTGAATTTTTCTAAAATTTTTGTCAGGTTCGATGTAAGGTGAGATTCGGGAAAACATTTCGTTGTCAATTCCGTAAACTTCCCTGAGTTGCTCTACCGAAACAAATCCTCCGAGTAAACTTTGATATTTCACAATTCGCGAAGCAAAAGAGCTGCCTATTCCTGGAATCTTTTTCCACTCGGCTGTATCGGTAGAATTTAGGAGTATGGTTTCACCCGCTGCGAGTTTTTCTGCTTTTGGATAAGGTGTGTAGTTGTTACGAATATTTTCTGATATGGAACTTCTGGAAAAAGGATGTCTATCGGTTCTCTCGTTATTCATCAAAATTTCATTATTGGTCTCTTGATAATTTACACCTTCCTGCACTCTCAGGCTTTTCTGAAAATCTTCGAATACTTTAACCAGCGAATCGTTCTGTGTGAAATTTATTTCCCGACTGTTTCGTTGCGAGAGTATTAGGTTTAAGATAAGAGTTAATATAAGCAGAACAAGCAGTAAAATAACCGCTAATTTTTCGCCTTTCTGGTAATATAGAAAATCTTTCCAACGCATAAACGATTGCATTTCTAGAGTGTAAAGATAAAAATTATTTGCCCGAAAGTATTACCTTTGGCAAAATAATTGTGAAATGCTATTGTTATGGTTCTTAATTACATCTGGATTGCCTTTTTTATCATCGCTTTTGTTGTCGCCTTGGCTAAACTCATTTTTTTCGGCGATGTGTATATATTTACGGAAATTATGAATTCTACATACGACTCTGCTAAAACCGGTTTTGAAATTTCTTTGGGCTTAACCGGTGTTCTTTCGCTTTGGTTAGGTGTGATGAAAATTGGTGAACGTGGGGGTATGATAGATATGTTTTCGCGCAGCGTTGCGCCGTTGTTTTCCAAACTCTTTCCCGATATTCCCAAAGGGCATCCGGCATCGGGTTCCATTTTAATGAACGTTTCGGCCAATATGCTCGGATTGGATAACGCCGCCACGCCCTTCGGGCTGAAAGCCATGCAGGAACTGCAGGAAATAAATCCGAATAAAGATCAAGCTTCAAATCCAATGATTATGTTTTTGGTGCTAAATGCATCAGGGCTGACGCTTATTCCTGTTACAATAATGGTGTATCGGGCACAAATGGGTGCAGCTAATCCCGCTGATGTTTTTATTCCGATTATGATCGCTACGTTTGTGGCAACGCTCATAGGCGTTATTGCCGTTTGTCTTAAGCAGAAAATTAATATTTTCAATAAGGCGATAATGGGTTTTTTCATCGGTATGTTAGCCATAATTGCAGGGACTATTTTCGCTTTCAATTCCATGCCTCAGGAAAAGGCAAACATCATTTCGGGACTTATCGCCAATATTTTTCTTTTTTTTGTTATCGTGCTTTTTATAGTGATTGCAATGCGGAAAAAGGTAAATATTTTCAATGCGTTTATTGATGGAGCTAAAGAAGGATTTAAAACTGCGGTAACCATCATACCTTACCTGATTGCTATTTTGGTAGGAATTGGTGTTTTTCGTGCATCGGGCGCGATGGATTTTTTGATGGACGGATTAAGAGGCGGCGTTGCATTTTTAGGTTTAGATACTCGTTGGGTAGATGGAATGCCTACC
>MVZJ01000159.1 GCA_002069095.1 Bacteroidetes bacterium ADurb.BinA174
AACGGCAATACCTCACTTTCAGTCAGAATTTTACATGGGACAGGAATTTCTCAATTACATGGGATTTGACCCGAAACCTGAAAACTTCGTTTCGTTCGGGAACCCTTGCCGAAATTGAAGAACCGTACTTGCAGGTGAATAAAAAACTAAATCGTGACGATTACGAGATTTGGAAGGATTCTGTGATTCAAAGTATTCAGAATCTGGGCAAACCGCTCAATTACGAGCAAACGGCGGATGTAACGTACACACTTCCGTTTTCAGCCATTCCGGTCTTAGATTGGATAAGTTCGAGCGCAGTGTACAATTCACGTTATCGTTGGGAACGAGGTGCATTTATCCGCGACGAGAATATTGGCAATTTTGTTCAAAACGATATGTCGATTACGGCAAATACGCGGTTTAATTTGGTGCAGTTTTACAATAAAATTGGTTTTTTAAGAAGTATCAATCAAAGATTTGATGCAACAAACCATCCCATTTCCGATAAAAACAATATCGGTCACGATATTGCAGAATATCTTGCACGTGGTTTGATGATGGTGCGCAGCATAAATGTAAACTTAGGTTACAAATCGCGCACCGACATTCCCGGTTTCGACCCGATGATCGGCGATTTCTTCGGCCAATCCAACACCCCTAATGGTTTTATTCCCGGGTTTGGTTTTGCGTTTGGTTTTGATGGCAGTGAACGCTTTTTGGAAAAGGCTGATGACAATAATTGGTTAGTAAAAAATACGAATAATTTCTTGCCTGCCATCTACAACCAAACGCAAAATGTGCGTATGGACGCTACTATTGAGCCGTTTCGGGGATTGAGAATAGATTTAAATGCGCTATACGAAGACAACCGAAGAACCGAAATTCAATTTATGTTCGACGGAATGCCTAAAGTGTATGGCGGAAGTTTTGCCATTAGTACCGTCGCGTTAGCATCAGTTTTTGAGAATTCAGTAGCAGGAAACAGTTATGCTTCAGTTTCGTTTAACCGATTTTTAACAAATCGAGAAATTGTGGCTGAGAGAGTACGTGATAAATATCAAAACTCAATGTATCCCAATCGAGGATTTATTGCCGAAACGGCATTACGGAATCAACCTTTCAACTCCGGCAACGGCGATGTGAATCCCAATTCGGCAGATGTGCTGATTCCGGCTTTTTTGGCAGCATATACGGGACAGGATGTGAATAAAATCGGGTTGACCGCTTTTCCTGATTTGTTATCGCTTTTACCTAACTGGGACGTTTCGTACGATGTTTTACAGATGTTTCCGATGCTGCAAGGCAATTTCAAATCGTTGATGATTACACACAAGTATATTTCGCAGTATCGGGTTGGAGCATTTTCTTCGTTTCTAAACTGGGTGCCGATGAGTGACAATTCCGATTTGGGATATATTCGCGACGTACTAACCGGTTCACCTATTCCTTCATCGCCTTACGATATTTCGGCGGTAAATCTTATCGAAAGCTTCAGTCCGTTGATTGAAGCACGGGCAGTACTGGATAATAATATGACGTTCAATTTTCGCATCAACCGTACGCGCTCGCTCAACCTGAACATCACCTCGTATCAGATTGTAGAAACCAACGACAACGATATTGTTTTCGGTTTAGGTTATCGCTTGCCGAATTTTAATCGCATTATCGGTTTTGGTTCCAATTCGATAAAAGCAGTCAGACGGCGAACACGTGTAAATCGTTCACAGCAACCGGAACAGAGTAATATAAGCAACTTGCCCGAATTTAATAACGATTTGAATATTCGGATGGATATTTCACATAAAATCACCCAGGCGCTTATCCGCAAAATCGAAGACGGCTTCACGCAAGCCACCAGCGGACTGAAAACCACCAGCATCCGTTTCTCTGCCGATTATGCACTGAGCCGTTCGCTTACGCTTCGCACCTTTTTCGATAAAATCATAAATATGCCGTTAGTTTCGGCATCGGCATATCCCACCGCTAACACCAATGCCGGATTGAGTTTAAGGTTGAATTTTAATCAGTAATCAAGGTTACAAGTCGAATTACATGACAGCGAAAATGTAAATTTGCTGTTTTCCTCGAAAAACTTACCTTTGTATCCCGATACACGTAAATCAAGATACGTACTTTATAACTTTTGCGTGTCTTAATAAACAAATGCTATAGTTTTGCAACAATCCGCTGTTAATACAAAACATCTGTTCAATCAAATATCTGCCGGAAATCGGGATGCATTTGATATGCTTTTTCGTAACCGGTATGCAAGATTGGTGAGTTTTGCACAGACATTTGTCCACGAAAGCGATTTGGCGGAAGAAGCGGTGTCAGACGTTTTTGTATCGCTTTGGATACATCGTGAAAAATTGACAACCATCGACAATGTCGACACCTACTTGTACGTCTCTGTGAAAAACAGATGCTTGAACGCTTTGCGGAATAAAACTTACAGCGTAACCATTAATGAACAAGACAATATGGAAACAGCGGAATACGAAAATCCACATGAAGCAATGGAGCATCGGGAGTTGTATGAAAAGTTAAACCGATTAATTAATCAACTTCCCGAGCAACAACGAATTATTTTCCGCATGATTAAAGAAAATGGCTTGACTGCCAAGCAAACGGCTGAAATTTTGCATCTTTCGCCACGAACCGTGGAAACACATATCTACAAAGCTTTACAACGTTTAGAAAAAGAGATTACCGAGTATTTGGGATATTCGCCGAAGAGAAAGACGATGAATAGGATGATTATGTTGGCGTTTTAATTTCGGTGTCTCATAAGCACCCAACTGCTGCGTTACTTTCGATATTCGGACTCAATCACGTACGTAAGTACGCTCATTCGTCCTCAATCTTAGCGCCTTGCATTTGGAGACTTCTGAAACACCTTGTTGTTTTAGTGAAGCATTTGTTTTGAGATATCATTATTAGCTTTTGGCAAAACAGACTCAAAACTTATCCTATGAATCTCCTTCGAAAAGTCTATTTTCAAGAAAATCTTTGATTTTCTCTATGTATTCTATTTTTTATCTATCTAATAAGCAGATGTATATATTTTAAAAAAACACCTCAACTATGTGCCTATGTGGTTAAAAAATACTTTTCGAAGGAGATCATCCTATGGTTTTCGTAATTTCTACATTTAGTCCCAAAGCATTCATTATCCGATAGAAAAATCCTACGCTGGGATTTACCACGCCGTTTTCAATTTTGGAGATGTACGATTTATCCACACCAAGCTTTTCGGCAAGTTCCTTTTGTGTCATGTTTTCGCTTTTACGAGCATCTAAAATAACCTGCCCGGTGTAAAAAGCGTATGCTTCTTCATCGAATTTTGCACGTTCGGGTGTGCCGTGTTCGCCGTATTCGGCAGCTAATTCCGCGCTGATATTATATATTGGTTGTTCTTTTTTGCTCATAGTATGCTGCTTTTAATTTTAATGCTTTTTCAATTTCTCTTTTAGGTGTTTTCTGTGTTTTCTTTTGAAAACAGTTGAATAAAACTACAATATTACCTTCGTCAAAAATAAAAAATATACGATAAATATTACTTTCATATTCCATTCGCAATTCAAATAACCCATCTTGTATTAGTTTGATGAATTTAGACGGAACTCTATCTCGTGTTTCTAATAAGGACAAAAGATATTTCACCTTTTCCCTTTCCTTTTCATTCAACGAACGAATAAATTCGTGGTAATGATTCCCAAAAGCTATAATCTTTCGTTTCATGGCACAAATGTAATTAAAGTTGATATATTTTGCAACTTTATCAATTTAAAAATTCAAATTATTTTATACACCAAGAACTATATCGGCATCAATATTCAATTTTTTACTGATAAGTCTGGCGATTTTTAATGTAGGCTCACTTTTACCTGAAAGATATTCACTTACACGTGATTGACTTATGTTGAGCATCTCTGCCAATTGTTTTTGAGTGATTCCCATTTCGTACATTCGCAATTGAAGTACATCAACAAGAGATGGTTTGCCAATTGCAAAATGCTCTTCGGAGTAATCGGCGACCAACTCGGATAGCAATTTCAACTCGATACTATTTTTATCATAAGTGGGTGTATCTTCGTTTACCAACGGAAGTAGTTCTTCTACACGAGAAACCGCCCAATCGTACTGTTCTTTATTTTCAATTTTTCCCATAGCCTATATGTTTTTTATATCTTTTATTATTTCGTATTCAGCATGTGTCCCTATAAAACGGATATAAACAAATTGAATCGTAAATTTAATGATTACTACCAATCTGAATTGATTACCCTTTATATTGAATACATAGCGTTGATTTCCAACACTGTCAACACTATTAAATGTGTTTTTAATATCGGCAAAATTTTTCCACTCGCTTTTTTTTACAATAGAGACCCATTCTTGTAATGCTATTTTTGATTCCGGAACTTTTATGATGTACTCTTTCAATGTCTGCTCTGTAAAAATGCGCATATTTCTTTCTTTTTAAAGAATTTCTTATGCAAAGATCACTACTGTCCGGTTATAAATCAAAGAGAGTCAATTGATTATGATTGTCAGTACTTTTTGTTTTGTAATTTTGTT
>MVZJ01000160.1 GCA_002069095.1 Bacteroidetes bacterium ADurb.BinA174
TTAATTGAAAAGTTGTTGTACCGGTTATATTGGGATCCGTTTTTTCCTATTATTTGACGGATTGTCGGAATGGTGATGGTAACGCCTTCGGCAGTTGCCGAATCCGATTGCAATGGTTTGTCTGAAGCAATTTTCAGGCTGTCTTTTCTAACAGGGCCCTCTTGTGCGCTTGCAGATTGAATAGCCAGAAACATTAAGAGAAATAGGAAAATGTATAGTTGCGGAATTTTCATTTTTATGTTTTTTTAAATCGTTGCACTGTCAGACATTAAACTGTTTCTCTGTCAGATTTTAAAATACTGCGTTTGTAGCAGAAGCCTATTTCGACGAATGTGCAATGAACAATTATCTTAATTTTACTTGCTAACTGTTTTATTGCTAACTTCTATTAGTCTGATATCTGATATCTGAAATCTGTTATCTATTTGTCTGCCCCAAAATTAACCATTTGTTTCTTATAAGACGCACGATTTCTCAAAATCCCTGCCTAACAAAAGTTAAAACGGATAAATTATCGGTAAAACCAATATCATCACAATCATGTAAATCAGTTGTAACGGCAATCCAACTTTCACGTAATCCATGAATGAATAACCTCCGGGCGACATAATCATAGAGTTTGGCGGCGACGCATAAGGACTTGCCAGACACATCACTGAAGCCGTTGCTACCGCAAAAAGAAAAGGGTAGGGGTTAATGTTCATGTCCTGAGCGGTTTGAATGGCAATGGGTGCGAATAAAATAACGCTGGTGGCATTGCTGATAAACATGGTCAAGACAAGTGCCCCGAAGTAAAACGAAGCCAAAACAGCGTGAGGTCCGTATTGTCCAGCGGTGTTAAGTACCATTTTTGTTATCAAATCAAAAGCTCCGGTTTTATCCATCGCCGTAGCCATGGGAATCATTGCCGCAAAAAATACCACTGTTTGCCATCGGATGGTGTTGTAAGCGGCTTCTACGTTTCGGAAGCAACCCAGCAATATCATCAGTAATGCTGCCGAAAGAATGGCTACGACGGGTGTAAGCAACTTGAAAAGAATGGCAATTACCATAGCAATAAGAATAGTGGCGGCTGTTGCTGCTTTGTGTTCGAGAGTAACTTTAGAGGCCTCTTCCGATGGCTTTCCCACAACAACCAAATCCGATTCTTCGTTGTCTAATTCATCGATATGAGTCCATGTCCCCTGAATAAGCAAAGAATCGCCCGCTTGAATTTTTTCGTCTTGAACCTTGTTGAGCAGGTATTCGCTTTTTCGTTTAATGCCCAGAATATTCACATTGTAGCGGTTTCTGAACCCCGATTCCTTAACGGGCTTATTCACAAGTTTGGAACTGGATAATACCACTGCTTCCGCAATGCCGATATCATCGAATTTCATGGCAAAAGCAGCCGCTCTCTTATTGACTTCGGTTTGCGAAGTATCCATTAGTGTAAGTGTATTTTCCAAAGCAAAACGTTCTACATCAGCAAAGAAGCCTGTTACGTAAATAATATCGTCGCCGTTTAACACAGTATCTGCTTCCGCTAATTTGTGCTGAACCGATTTTAGAAAAGCGCCTGTTCCCTGGCTTTGCGTTCTTATCTCAAGAATGGACACGTTGTAATTTCTCGTAATATTTAAATCCCTTAGTTTTAATCCGATAATGGACGATTTAGGATTCATCTTTATTCTGAACAGATTCTCGGATAACTGATATTCGCGCATAAGTTCGATTGGTGATTTCGCTTCTCCAAAACCTGATGAACGCTTTTTCTCGTTCTTTTGCAAAATATTCGATGAGTTCCATAGAAAGAGAAGCCCTACAAGCAGCAAGATAAATCCGATGGGGAAAACGGTGAAAAAACCCAGTTCGGGATAACCCTTTTCCATCAATACATTGTTAACAATAAGAACCGGTGGAGTACCGATAAGCGTCATCATCCCACCCATACTCGCCGAAAAAGCCATCGGCATAAGAAAGCGGCGAGCGCTCAAATCCGCTTCACGCGTCATACTGAAAACAATAGGAAGAAGCAGTGCAGCCGTTCCCGCGTTAGACATAAAAGAGCCTAATCCGGCAGCCACAACCATAGTAAGGGTAAACAGTTTCAACTCGTTTTTTTTGGCAGTATTCAGTAATTTTGTACTTAAGGTTTTCGCTAAACCTGTCTGGCTTATGGCCCCGCTTATCACAAACAACCCGGCCAGCATAAGCACAATAGGATTCGAAAAGCCGGTAATTGCCTCTGTAGGAGTTAGAATTCCGGTTACCGTAAGTCCTAATAAAGCAATTAGCGCAACCACATCCGATCGTAGTTTTCCCCAGATAAACAGGCCGGCTGTAATAAACAGAATGACAAACGTAATGGCCATAAAAACGGATTTCAGTTACTTAACGCACAAAAATAGTAAAAAGCTTTGGAGTAAGAAACGTTGTCGGGAAAATATCGGGAAAATGTGACCACATTTCTGTTAAAAGACTCACCATATAAGATATTTCTTTTCGCTATCTTTGTCCTAAAAAATAATTTTTTCGATGAATAAATATCTTATCCTTTCACTTCTTCTCGTTTTTGCTTCGTGTCAGCAAAAAGTCTCTGTTCCAACAGAATTAAACCTGATTCCCAAACCTAACAATGTGAAAATAAGCGACGGAAATCTCAATATATCCTCCGGATTTAACGCTTTGACACAGAATATGGAATCCGCAACAGTTGAAAGATTATTAGGTCATTTAAAAAGGACTGTAACAATTTCTCCATCAGGTAAGAAGTTACAGTTAAATTTAGAACCTGAAAATAATTTATCGGACGAGTCTTATTCGTTGACAGTTAACAACGAAGGCGTATTGATATCGGCTTCGACCGAGGCAGGGCTGTTTTACGGCGTTCAAACACTTATCCAATTAAGTGAAAATCGAACTCAGATTCCGTTTGTAAAAATTGAAGATAAACCCCGTTTTGCCTATCGCGGACTTCATATCGATTGTTCGCGCCATTTCGTGTCACTCGATTTCCTGAAAAAACAAATCGATTTGATGTCTCACTACAAACTCAATCATTTCCACTGGCATTTTACCGATGGACCGGGCTGGCGCATCGAAATAAAAAAATATCCCGAACTCACCGGTATTGCCGCCTGGCGAATGGAACCCACGTGGAAAGAGTGGTGGAACTCGGGACGAAAATACGTGTCTGAAGGTACACCCGGAGCTTACGGCGGCTATTATACGCAGGACGAAGCACGAGAATTGGTGCGTTATGCTGCCGAACGGTACATTACGGTAATTCCCGAAATTGAAATGCCCGGACACTCAGAAGAGGTGCTGGCGGTTTATCCGCAACTTTCGTGTACCGGAAAACCTTATACCAGTAGCGAGTTTTGTATCGGCAATGAAGAAACGTTTGAGTTTCTGGAAAATGTGTTGACCGAAGTTATCGATATTTTTCCTTCGGAATTAATTCACGTTGGGGGAGATGAAGCCAGTCGTGAGCATTGGAAAAAGTGTCCGAAATGTCAGGCACGTTTAAAAACCGAAGGTTTGAAAGATGAAGCCGAACTGCAAAGTTATCTTATTACACGAATAGAAAAATTTCTGAACTCCAAAGGACGTCGTTTGCTGGGTTGGGACGAGATTTTAGACGGCGGTTTGGCTCCCGATGCAACCGTTATGTCGTGGCGCGGCGAACAAGGCGGGATTGCTGCTGCACAAAGCAAACACGATGCCATAATGACACCGGGCGAGTTTTGTTATTTCGATTCATATCAGGCAAATCCGGGCACGCAGCCCGAAGCCATTGGCGGATTCCTGCCCATCGAAAAAGTATATTCCTACAATCCCGTTCCGGCGGTGCTTTCGAAAGAAGAAGCCAAACATATTTTAGGTGTGCAGGCAAACCTGTGGGCAGAATACATCCCTTCGGAAAAGCATGTTGAATACATGCTTTATCCGCGTGCGTTGGCGTTGGCGGAGGTGGCGTGGACGCAACCCGAAAATAAATCGTGGACGGATTTTCGCTTGCGTGTAAACAAGGCCATTCCACAATTGCAAAGTAAAGGATATAACACGTTTACGTTATCGGATGAGGTGAATTTTTCGCACGATATAGATTCTACAAAAAACGGTGTTTTTGTAACTCTTTCTACCGAAAAAGCGCCGGTGGAAATTCGTTACACAACCGATGGTTCGCAGCCTAACGCACAATCGCAAACATACGATTCGCCAATACAGGTGGTTGATTCAGCCATAATTACGGCACAACTGTTTTCCGGCGAGAAAGCCATTGGAAAACCCACGACCCGCCGGTTCGATTACCACAAAGCTATCGGGAAAACAGTAACATACAACATCCCAGTAAATCCATACTATCCCGCCGGAGGCGAAAAGGCATTGGTAAATGGCTTGATGGGCGGATTATCGCACGGTGACGGCCGCTGGCAAGGGTTTATGGCCAATGGAATGGATGTTACCATAGATTTGGGCACGCCGCAAACCATAGCTTCCATCGATGCCCGCTTTATGCAAAGTATTGGCCCGTGGATTTGGTTTC
>MVZJ01000161.1 GCA_002069095.1 Bacteroidetes bacterium ADurb.BinA174
TGGGATACTTTCCGTGCGGCTTTCCCGATGTACACCATTCTTAGCCCTGAGCTAATCAACGATTTCGTAAATTCCATGCTCGAATACAGCGAACAGCAAGGACATCTGCCCATTTGGTCGCTTTGGGGTCAAGAAACTTACACCATGATTGGTAATCATTCCATCCCGATGATTGTGGATGCCTATTTGAAAGGCTTCGACGGATTTGATGCGGAGAGAGCGTATCGTGAAATTAAAAAGTCCATCACCGAGAGCAAGCACTATAAATCCAATTGGGAAGTGTATGATAAATATGGATATTATCCTTATGATTTAATTAAACTTGAATCGGTTTCGCGTACGTTAGAATGCGGATTCGATGATTATTGCACCGCTATTTTAGCCGAAAAATTAGGAAAAACGGAAGATGCCGAATTCTTTAAAAAACGTTCGGTGTATTATAAAAATCTTTTCGACAAGGAAACCAATACCATGCGTCCGAAAAACTCAAAAGGCGAATGGATTGCACCGTTTGATCCGTATGAGTTGGCTCACGCCGATTCAAATGTAGGCGGACATTACACCGAAGGAAACGCGTTGCAATATACATGGCATGTGATGCAGGATATTCCCGGCTTGATTGAGTTAATGGGCGGAAAAGAAGAGACCGGAAAAGTATTGGATTATTTATTTAATACAACTCAAGAGTCGACGGGTACATTGTCGGATGTTACCGGACTTATCGGGCAATACGCACACGGAAACGAGCCAAGTCACCATGTTGCATATATTTATCCGTATCTCGACCGTCCCGAAGAGACACAACGCTTAGTGCGCCAAATTTGTACCGATTTCTACAAAAATAAACCCGACGGGTTAATCGGAAACGATGACTGCGGACAGATGTCGGCTTGGTACATGTTTTCGGCTCTCGGTTTTTATCCTATGAATCCCGTGAGCGGCGAATTTGTTTTTGGAGCACCGCAAATCCCGTTGGCTCGAATTGATGTGGGTAACGGAAAAACCTTTACAATGGAAGCCAAAAACCTTTCGGAAGAAAATCTTTACGTGGAAAAAATCGAACTTAACGGACAAGCGTACGATAAGAAATTTATTACTTATCAGGATATTATGAACGGAAGTTCGCTGGTATTCTACATGACAAATGAAGTGAAAAAGTAGTCAGCAAAGCAGTTAACAGTTTTGAGTTAGCAGTTTACAGTAGCCGATTTTTCACAATCGGCTACTTTCTTTATATTAAACAAATTGTTTGCTAACTTTGTATAGTTATAAACAGTAAATTTAGAATTACACTTATGAAACGTTTAGTGTTTTCGATATTTTGGGTGTTTACAGTTACCTTTATTTTTGCTCAAAAATATACACCCGAAATTATCTGTTCCACAGATACTGTGACAGTTGAACCGATGAGAAGGATGTTTATTAAAGAAAGCACCCAATTATCATCTTATGATTTTGAGCCTTATAAAGCCGTAAACTGCATTGTTCCTACAAAACTTGCTTTAAGATTAGATGTTGGCGTGAGCGGATATTCATACGGAGACAAAACAAAAGAGTGGTTAGGGAATCATTGTGGTCCCAATTTTGCATTAGCAATTTCCTACGATAAATTTTCTTTGGGAGCCCGATTTAAACCATGGACAGTAAATCCTAAAAAGGAACTGGAGTTTAATGGAAATTTGCTACCGCTATATGCTAAATTAAATCCTATAAAAATAGATTTTTACGCGGGATATTCTTTTGATTTCGATTATCTAATTTCTGTGGAACCTCAAATAGGAATTGCTAAATCATTGTTTTACGTGATAAACGAAACAGAACTTAATCAAACATATTCCATACCCAAAGTTAACGGCTTGTTAATAGGGTGCTCTGTAAACAAATATTTCAAATTTGGACTCTACGATTTTTTTGCTGTTTTTTTGAATATGGGTTATGCTACCAACAATTTCACAAAAACTCATCCGTCACTCGATAAAGGATATTTTGAATGGACATTGGGTGTTTCGATTAAAAGCTTTTACAAAAGTTCGAAAATGCGAAAAATTACAGAATAAAATATTGTAACAATCCCAAAACAAGGAAGTTTCTATATCTTATACTTATCATAAAATATTTTCGATTGTAAAAAGTTCTCAACAACTTTTCGGATGTATCATTAATGACAATCTTCCATTTCACAATCTTCATCGGGTGTTTCAAACTCGATAGTTGAGTGTTGAATTCCCATGGAAAGCAACTTTCCCCGTATGCCGATTTTCAATTTATGCAACTGAAGCATGGGTAAGGAAGTTGAAAGCACAACGTGCATAGTCAACACATTGTACTCTCCGTCAATAGACCAAACGTGCAGATCATGAATACCTTCAACGTTGTCTGTTTTTAAAATGGCTTTTTCAATTTCATCCACATCAACCAAATCGGGACTGCCCTGCAAAATAATTCGCAAACTCTGACGGATATTTCGATATACGTTGAAAAGAATAAACGCCGATATGGCAATGGAAAGCAGCGGATCGATAAACGGAGCATCCACAAAATACATGATTCCAGCGCCAACAAGAACAGCAAGCCATCCCAGCACATCTTCCAAAAGATGCAGTGAAACCACTCTTTCGTTCAGCGAGTGCCCTTTACGCAAGCGCAATACGGCGGCTCCGTTCACGATAACGCCTAACACGGCAAGCAACAACATTCCTTTTACATCGGGTTGCTGCGGATGGAACAATCGAGGAATGGCATTCATCAAAATCAGTACGCTGCCCACTACCAGTATCACCGAGTTGATGATGGCGCCCAACAGGGAAAAGCGTTTGTAACCGTAGGTGTAATTTTTCGTTCGCGGACGTTTGGCAATTTTCTGAAAGTACCACGACAACCCCAGCGAAAAGCTATCGCCCAAATCGTGTACGGCATCCGATAAAATGGCCATGCTGTTCGTCAAGAATCCGCCCACGAACTCAATAATCGTGAACATTAGATTCAGGGAAAACGCCACTTTAATGTTTTTGACATCCTCGTGATGATGACTATGATTATGGTTATGCATTTACTAATCGGATAAGTCAGTTGATATAACAAAATGATAAAATTATTGTTCATAAAGCACAATTTTCAACAATAATGTCCTACATTTGCATTGATTAAATTCGTTTAATCAATTGTTTACAGAAAACAACTTAAAATTCAATATTTATGAATGTTCACAACAAATACAAACACATGAAGTTACTAAGTTATTTTTTACTGACATCGCTTGCATTTATCCTCAACTTTTGTAGTAATCAATCGGGTGGTGGCGAAAGCAGGGATGCCGTGCTGGCTAAAGAATCAGCCCCGATGGCAACCGAACCGGCGAATTACAACAAAACTGCAACGCCCGAAGTTGACGTTGCGGTTTATGAGCGTAAACTCATGAAAAACGGCTCCATCCGTTTTGAAACCTCTAACTTAAACAAGACAAAACAACTCATTACCAGCGCTGTTGCTTCGCTTAACGGATATGTTTCGAACGATAACATTTCGGAATCGAACAATCGCACGGAAAATATGCTTACCGTTCGTGTTCCTGCCGATAAAACCGATTCGCTTATTGCTATTATCGAAAGCAATGCATCGAAAATCGATTACAAAAACATTGATGTGCAGGACGTCACCGAACAATTTATCGACCTCGATACACGCATAAAAACAAAAAAAGAAGTGGAAGCGCGATATAGAGAATTACTCACCCGTGCCACTTCGGTAGAAGAAATTCTGAAAATTGAAGAACAAATTGGTAACATCCGCACCGAAATTGAATCGGCGGAAGGGCGGCTTCGATACCTGTCCAATCAGGTGCAATACAGCACGCTGCACGTAACCTTTTACGAAAAATATTCCGATTTCGGATTCTGGGGCAAAATGGGAAAAGCTTTCAAAAACGGATGGAACAGCCTGCTTTGGTTGTTGGTGGGGATTGCCAACCTGTGGGCGATATTACTTTTTATAGCTATTATAACTATGGGGATTACCTTTTTAATAAGAAAAAAAAAGCGTAAAGTGTGAAAAATATTGTAGATTTATGAGGTTAAAACTGGAAAAGAAAACATATTAACTCGAATAAAGAAAATTTTCAAGTAAAAGGAACCATCCGCAAAAATTAATTTGTACGGATCGCAGTCGAGAGGGAATGCACGATTGGATTCGGATTAGGACATTGTCATTTTGCTTAACAAAGACAAAGTTACTGTGAATGAAAAAAGAAACATAGCCTATTCGCTTTACGACCTTGAGATTGATTCGGGTGAAGTTATTAACCCCATATTTTATTCGGAAAAAGAGTGGAACACCAAGTATAAAATTACTCCTTTTATAAATTTATAAAAATGTAATGTAAGAAGAGAAATTGCTATGAAAAACTACGAGCCTAAAGATTACATAAAATATAAAATTGAAAACATCCTCAATGCTTATTCAACATAGTTCCTATGTTTAAACTTGGAAAAGACGGATAGGTAGTCCAGTAAA
>MVZJ01000162.1 GCA_002069095.1 Bacteroidetes bacterium ADurb.BinA174
TACCTTGTTTAATGAATCTATTTTCGCGTTCATTTCTTTTTGTAATGCTTGTTTCTGGGTAGAATCGGCAGCCGCAATGCGCATTTGATAATCGTATTCAATGTTGGATGCGCTTTGGATTATTCCCATTTGTTCCAAGTATTGCATTAATCCACCCTGATCGGCAAGACTAACGCCGTAAGCATAAGAAATACTATCTACATCGCTTTTCAACGATACTGCGGGAGTCGAACTGCCACCGCTGCAAGATGCCAGCATAATAGAAAATGCTGCAAGTGCGCCAAGTACAAAAAAACTGTTTTTTCTTTTCATTTTTTTCTTTTTTTCTTAAAATTAATGTTTTTCTTTTTATATAAATAGACGATGCGGACATCGTCTCTACATTTCGCAACTGGTAAATACTCGAAACTCGTACCAGACGGTGCATACACCGTATCTTACTCTATTCCTAATAATTCAACATCAAAAATCAGGGTTGAGTTGGGTTCTATTGAACTCCCTGCCCCCTGGCTTCCATAAGCTAATTCCGATGGGATGTATAATCTCCATTTGGAGCCGACGGGCATGAGTTGCAATGCTTCCACCCATCCTTTTATTACTTGGTTTACGCCAAATATGGCGGGTTGCCTTCTCTCGACAGAACTATCAAAAACCTTGCCATTTATAAGCGTTCCGTGATAATGGCATTTTACCTTGTCGGTTGCTTTAGGTTTTGGGCCCGAACCTTCTTTCAAGATTTCATATTGTAATCCGCTCGGAAGAACTATTACACCTTCTTTCTTTTTGTTTTCTTCTAAAAACTCGCGTCCGATTTTAAGATTTTCGTCCAGCATTTCATTTTGTCTTTTGCTCAGATATTCTTGAATATACTGGTTGGCTTCCTGTGGGCTCATTTCTGCAGCGCCGTTTTTTATTACCTCAACGAATGCTTTCACAAAAGAATCCACATCAATCTTATTTAATCCCGAGTTAACAAGGCTCGAAGCCATACTCATTCCCAACGCGTAACTTAATTTGTCCATTAAACTTATTACTTTTTTGTTTTCGGGCACAAAAATACAATATAAATGTGAAATAATTTTGATTTTGAGGATAAAAAACTATATTTGTGTGGTGGTAGAGAGCGTTGGGCATTGAGCAGAGAGTATAGTTGTTTGAAACATCGAGGTCTGCTCCCTCTCTTGTGGAGGAAGTTGGGGAGAAGTTTACAGTTAAAATATCTAAAAATTCCAAAATAAAAAAATGAAAAAGAAACTTGTTATACTTACCGGCGCCGGCATGAGCGCTGAAAGCGGAATCTCTACTTTTAGAGATTCGGGAGGATTGTGGGACAAATATCGGGTGGAAGACGTTGCCACGCCCGAAGCATTTCACAGAAATCCCGAACTTGTATTGGAGTTTTATAACATTCGCCGGCGTGAGTTGGTCAATGTGAAACCCAATGAAGGACATTTAGGAATTGTAGAACTGGAAAAGGATTTTGACGTTCATATAATCACGCAAAACGTCGATAATTTACACGAGCGGGCTGGAAGTGCCCACGTATTGCATTTACACGGCGAGTTGATGAAAGTGCGTTCAACAAGAGATGAATCGTTGATTTACGAACTGTCGGCTGATAAACCGGATATAAAAATGGGCGATAAGTGCGAGAAAGGTTATCAGCTTAGGCCACATATCGTTTGGTTTGGTGAAGCTGTACCGATGATATCCGAAGCAGCAGAAATTGCGAAACAAGCTGATATTTTTGTGATTATCGGAACTTCCATGAACGTTTATCCGGCCGCCGGCTTATTGGATTACGTGAAAAGAAATGTTCCCGTTTATCTTATTGACCCCAAAGATGTAAGAACCGGCCGATTCGATGTGCATCATATTAAAAAAGGAGCATCGGAAGGTGTTAAAGAATTGCGGGAACGACTTAGTGATTTGGGGAAAGGATGAAAAGGCGAGGTGGCGGCTGGGAGACAGGGAGATTTGAAGAATGAGCGATAAATCGCAAATCCCAAATTGTACATCGTAAATCCAAAATAATTCTTAACTTTGTTATCCTTTTTCAGAGAAAAAATCATACATATATAATATAGAGATTAGTGAGCAAGCAGATAGTTGAAACCCCGATGATGAAGCAGTACAACGAGATTAAACAACAACATCCCGATGCTGTTTTGCTCTTCAGGGTAGGCGATTTTTACGAAACTTTTTCAGACGATGCTATTACCGCAGCGGAGATTTTAGGAATCACGCTGACGCGTCGCGCCAACGGCGCGGCTCAATTCGTGGAACTGGCCGGATTTCCGCATCACGCCCTCGATACATATCTGCCGAAATTGGTTCGTGCCGGAAAACGTGTGGCTATTTGTGACCAATTGGAAGACCCTAAACTTGCCAAAACCATTGTCAAGCGTGGTATTACCGAATTGGTTACACCGGGAGTCTCCATCAACGATAATGTCTTGAATCACAAGGAGAACAATTTTCTTGCGGCTATTTATTCGGCAAAAGGAAAGATGTTTGGTATCTCTTTTCTCGATATTTCCACCGGCGAATTTCTAACAACCGAAGGTACAAAAGACGAAATCGACAAATTGCTTTCCAACTTCTCACCCAAGGAAATTCTTATCGAACGCGGCAATAAACGTAAGTTTGAAGAATACTTTGGGTCGGGCTATTTCTTTTTCGAACTCGACGACTGGATATTCACCGACGATGCCGCCCGCGACCGCTTATTAACCCACTTCAATACTAAAAACCTCAAAGGATTCGGTGTACAAAACTTAGCTCTCGGAATTATCGCCTCCGGCGCGGTGTTGCATTACTTAGATATAACGCAACACACGCAAATCAGTCACATTGTTGCGCTTAGGCAAATTGACGAAAGCCGTTACGTGCGTCTCGATAAATTTACGGTGCGTAGTCTGGAACTGATTTCCACGATGAACGAAGGTGGAAAAAGTTTACTCGAAGTGCTCGATAAAACCATTTCGCCCATGGGTTCGCGCATGTTGCGCCGATGGATGGTTTTTCCGCTCAAAGATGCCAAACCCATCGAAAACCGGCTGGATGTAGTGGAAAACTTCTTTCGCGAACCGGAATTAAAACGGTTGCTCGAAGAAAAACTTTCGCTTATCGGCGATTTGGAGCGAATCATTTCCAAAGCCGCTGTCGGTAGGATTTCTCCCCGCGAAGTAGTCCAGTTGAAAGTGGCATTAACCGCTATCGAACCTGTTCGGGAAGCGTTTCTGGCATCCGAGAACACCAGCCTCAAAGAGATGGGAGAGCAGTTAAATCCTTGTCCTGTTATCCGCGAACGCATCGAACGTGAAATTTTCCCCGATCCGCCGGCGCTTTTAAACAAAGGCGGAGTTATTAAAAAAGGAGTGCATACGCAATTGGATGAATTGCGAGATATTGCTTATTCGGGTAAAGATTATCTGCTTCAGTTGCAACAGAGAAAAAGCGCCGAAACCGGCATCCCGTCGTTAAAAATTGCGTTCAACAATGTGTTCGGATACTACATCGAGGTGCGCAACACGCACAAAGACAAGGTCCCTGAAACGTGGATACGCAAACAAACGCTGGTAAGTGCCGAACGATATATTACCGAGGAACTGAAAGAGTACGAGGAAAAAATTTTGGGCGCCGAAGAAAAAATCGTTTTGCTCGAAACACAACTATACAACTCGCTTGTAGAAAGCCTGATAGAATACATTCCCACTATTCAGGTGAATGCGAATATCATTGCCCGTGCCGATTGCTTGTTGTCTTTTGCGAAAGCGGCGCAGGAAAACAAATACATTCGTCCCGAAATTAACGAAGCGGATGCTATCGACATTAAAAACGGGCGACATCCCGTAATCGAAACACAGCTTCCACCCGACGAACCCTATATCGCCAACGATGTTTATCTCGACTGCGATTCGCAGCAAATCATTATTATTACCGGACCCAACATGGCCGGTAAATCGGCCTTATTGCGCCAAACCGCGTTGATAACGATTATGGCGCAAATTGGAAGTTTCGTGCCTGCCGAATCGGCAAAAATTGGGTTGGTTGATAAAGTTTTCACTCGCGTTGGTGCATCCGACAACATTTCGTTGGGCGAATCCACGTTTATGGTGGAAATGAACGAAGCGGCCAACATCATCAACAATATTTCGGAACGAAGCTTGGTGCTTTTCGATGAATTGGGACGCGGAACGAGTACTTATGATGGTATTTCCATCGCCTGGTCCATTGTTGAATACATTCACGAACATCCCAAGGCGAGAGCCAAAACGCTTTTTGCCACGCACTACCACGAGTTGAACGAAATGGAGAAATCGTTTAAACGAATAAAAAACTATAACGTTGCCGTCAAAGAAATAGACAATAAGGTTATTTTCCTGCGGAAACTTCTTCCCGGAGGGAGCGAACACAGCTTTGGTATTCATGTTGCCAAAATGGCAGGAATGCCGCAAAGCATCACCAAACGCT
>MVZJ01000163.1 GCA_002069095.1 Bacteroidetes bacterium ADurb.BinA174
TTTAACGGGTTCATCAGTCCATTTATATTGTCGTTGATAAAAATCAATATAATATGTTGTGTTAGAAAACAATTTATCAATATTCTGTTTGTCGGGTTGTACATCCATAATGTTATGCTGTTTTTTTATCTTTTTTTAACATAGGCTCAAACATCCAAACCCTTCGAATTCGAGGGGTTTGAAAAACTTGAAAACAGTTGCAATCTCATATCAATTTTTCATAAAAATCAAATAAATCAAGATCAAATCACAGTCTAGACATTCTCTAAAACTCAAAAACAACTTCTTTCAAAATTTCACTTACTGTCGGGTGCGGGAAAACTACTTCCTTCATTTCGTCTAATGTCATCTCTTGTTCGATAGCCATACAAGCACCGTAAATCATTTCGCTACTTGGATTTCCTAACATATGTACACCGATAATTTCACCATGTTTTTCACCGACAAGTACTTTGCAAAGACCGTTACCACCTTCGTTTTCGGCTACAAATCGTCCGGAAAATGCCATTGGCAGTTTGGCAACTTTGTAAGCTAAGTTTTTAGCTTTGGCGCTCTCTTCGGTTTCGCCTACTCCGGCTACTTCGGGATTGGTGTAAACTACACCGGGAATAGCGTTGTAGCGCATGTGGTCTTCTTTTCCGGTCAGGTTGTTTACCACCACTTCGCCTTCACGACTTGCCGTGTGAGCCAATAGTGAAAATCCGGTAACATCGCCTGCTGCAAAAACATTAGGCACATTGGTGCGCATTTTTTCATCTACTTTTATACCACCACGATGCAGTTCCACTCCGATATTTTCTAAGCCAAAACCTTTCGTAACGGCACGACGACCAACGCTTAGCAAGATTTTTTCGCCTTCTACCGAGTGTGTTTCGCCATCCTTTTCAAAAATAACTTTGTTGCCTTCCACTTTTACTACTTTGGCATTCAAATTAAACTCGATGCCTTTTTTCGCATAGAAATCGAGCAACATGTTAGAGATTTCCAAATCGTTGTTACCAAGAATTTGCGGCAGCATCTCTATTACGGTAACTTTTGAACCCAAACTGTTGTAGAAACTCGCAAACTCCATCCCGATAACTCCACCGCCAATTACAACCAACGACTCGGGCTGCTCTTTCATTGCCAAAATTTCGCGATTGGTAAGAATTACATCACCTGCTTCTGCCAATCCGGGAATGGGAGGAACAGATGCTTCGGAGCCGGTACAAATAAGAAGGTTTTTGCCGAAGTAGCTCTCGCCGTTGCAAGACACTTCAATCCCTTTTTCGCTTCTACCCACAATTGTAGCTTCGCCTTCCACAACATTTACATTATTGTTTTTCATTTTGGCTCGGATGCCCGCTACCAATTTACGAACAACCTTGTTTTTTCGAGCCACTATTTTATTGTAGGCAAAAGTTACGTTTTCGGCAGAAACACCGTATTTATCGGCATAAAGTGCATTTTCATACGTTTTTGCACTGTAAAGCAACGTTTTAGTAGGGATACAGCCTTCATTTAGGCAAACACCGCCTAAGTTTGTCTTCTCAAATAGCGTTACGCTAAGTCCTTTTTGTCCTGCGCGTTCGGCAGCAACGTATCCGGCGGGACCGCCACCAATGATTAATAAGTCGTTCATGTTTTTATTTTTTAATATTCGATTTCTAGATTTTCAATTTCTATGGCAATTTGCTTTAAGAATCGGGTAGCTTCGCCACCATCCAACGCACGGTGGTCGTAAGTCAAACTTAACCCGATGTAGGGAACGAATGCATATACACCGTCGCCCAAATCTTTCGGACGAGGCACGATAGTGTTTACGCCTAAAATAGCGGATTGTGGCAAATTAATAACCGGAGTAAATATTTCCACACCGTAATTTCCCAGATTGGAAACGGTAAAAGTTCCGGCTGTGGCAGAAAGGAGGTCAGGGTTTACACTGCCAGTTTTGCAAGCATTTGCCAACTCTTTTATCTGATTGGAAAGTCCCACAATCGACAGGTCATTGGCATTTTTTATTACCGGAACCATTAGTCCGCGTTCGGTATCAACAGCTACCGCAAGATGAACTTTGTTGAAGTAGCGAATAAAATCGCCCATAAAGTGAGTGTTCACATTCGGGAACTTTTTCAAAGCCTTAATTACAGCAAAGCAGACCATATCGTTCAGTGTGATATTGGCTGAGAGCTTCCCACTTTCGTTGGCTGCTTTTACCTGTTTGCGCAATTCCAATATACGACGAGCATCGGCTCCAAGGTGGTGCGTAAGTTGCGCCGAGTTTTGAAGCGAAGAGTGCATTGCCTTAGCAATGAGTTTACGCATGTTGGTGAGTTTTTTATCTTCAAAATCGGTGGCATACACAGCATTTGAAGAGGGAACCAAATCGGTGGATTTTGCCATTCCTGCCAATCCCGAGCCGCCTTGCGGTTCCATGTTTTCCGTCGCAGCTATTTTTTTCGCTAAGGGTGTCATTTTCGGACGATTTTCCAAAGCAGCTTTTACATCTCTTTCAATAACTCTTCCTTGCGGTCCTGTACCTGCAAGCATCGATGTATCTATTACTTCTTTATCGGCAAGATTTTTTGCACGAGGAGAAACGAAAGTTTCGAGTTCCGAGTTTCGAGTTTCGAGTTGGGATACAGATTGAGCGTTTATTGTCTCTGCTTTTGCTTCCAGAACCGTCGGAGCTACTTCGGGTTGTTTCTCTTGATTTTCTTGTCCTTGGTTCTCTTGAATAAGGTCTGTATAGTCTTCTCCCGGCTCACCAATAACCATCATATTATTCAATACGGGGACTTCATCACCTTCATTGTAAAAAACTTCCAGGACAGTTCCGTCGATGGGAGATTCTTCTTCAAAAGAGGCTTTGTCTGTTTCATACGAAAACAAAATATCGCCTTTCTTTACTTTCTCGCCTTTTTTCTTAATAGAACCAATTATACAGCTTTCTACGGATTGCCCTTGCTTGGGCATAATAACTACTATTGCCATATATATTCTAATTTTATGAGTTCATTAATAGTTGATTTACAACACAGTATTAAGTATCCTACACTATGCTGACACAAAGTTACCTATATTAAATAAAGTATCCAAGAAACGCGAAAATAAAATCGTGTTTTGTTAATGAACTTTCCGTATCGCAAAAATATCGAGTTTTCTTTGTAAATAAATGCAATTATTGATTTTTGTACTGTAATTTTTGTCATAAAAATATCAAATAATATAGCAACAAAATCATTTTTATTATTTTTTGTTATTATTGTTATGCTTATTTTTGTAAACTTTAATTTTTTACCTAAAAGTTTTAAATGGTTCCGTTATGAGGGTTAAAGGTACGGTAAAATCAGTATTTTTTCTGCCAAAGCATAGAACCTTCTATGACGTAAAACAAAAATGAGAGAACCGCTTGATTTTAAAGCAATTTTAAGCCGTAATAGGATATTCATTTAATATTTTTAAGTTTTATAATTCAGTTTCATCATGAAGGAAAACAAATTATCCTCTTTTTTAGCCATCGATTTAGGCGCTTCGAGCGGGCGTGCCATTTTGGGTACAATAGACAACGGAAAATTAGGATTAAAAGAAATTAATCGGTTTGCTAATCCGATTATCGATATCAACGGTAGATTTTACTGGAATTTATTCCATCTGTATTCTGAAATATTAAAGTCTCTGAAACATATTCAATCGCAAAATATTGAGATACAATCTATCGGGATTGACACTTGGGGCGTTGATTTCGTGTCTTTCGGCAAAGATGGAGAACCACTTCGGATGCCCTACAGTTATCGTGACACGCGTACATTCACAGCTCCTGAAATTTTTTTCAACAAGTTCCTTTCTAAAAAGGAAACTTATTTGAAAACCGGAATTCAAATCATGAATTTCAATTCACTTTTTCAACTTTTCACTCAACAAAAAGATAACAACTCTATTTATTCAATTACGGAAAAGTTCCTGTTTATGCCCGATGCCCTGTCTTACTTATTGACAAATAAAATGGTAACGGAATACACCATAGCATCTACTTCACAACTTTTGAATCCTTTTACACGTTCTTTTGACGAAGAATTGCTTTCCAAGCTCAATATTTCAAAAGAAAATTTTGCCCCAATAGTTTTTCCTGGAACAATAATCGGAACTTTATCAGAATCTGTGCAAAAACAAACGGATTTGGGTGCGGTTCCGGTAATTGCCGTTGCGGGGCACGACACAGCATCGGCAGTATTGGCCACTCCGGCCGAAAATGAAAATTTTGCCTATTTAAGTTCGGGAACATGGTCATTGATGGGCATTGAGACAAAAAATCCCATAATTACGGAAGAAAGTTATCGATTGAATTTTACAAATGAGGGGGGAGTAGAAGGAACAACCCGTTTTCTCAAAAATATAACGGGAATGTGGCTTTTGGAAAGATGTCGCGAAGAATGGAGCTTGGAAGGCAAAACTTATTCTTATGCTGAAATTGTCGAAA
>MVZJ01000164.1 GCA_002069095.1 Bacteroidetes bacterium ADurb.BinA174
AAAAAGAATTAAAAAACTTTCCATTTATTAAACTAAGAACAATTTACGGAAGGGGGTATAAATTGTTGATATAAATGTTGTATCGAATTCTATTGTTATAGGCTACTTAATCTGATATTTTTATTGCCAAGTATATTTCTTTTTGGTTCATCTAATGCATATTCTATTTTCTTTTTATAGTTTTCAAGTGTAATCCCCACCAAAATCTTTCTATCCACTTCGCTCAATTCTTTTTTGAGTTCTTTTAGTTGTTCCTCCTTTTTCCAAACACCATTTACCACTTCACGCAGTACAGGCAGGCTAACCTGCTCTTTAGCGATGCGCTTATTTTCATTGTCAATCAGTGTCGGGATTTTCTGCAGAGCGTTCAGAAAATTCATAGATGCAAGCTTCGGGTCAGTCGCCATTATTCCGTTGTTGTAGGTATATTTGATGCCACCTGTGCCTTCTATGAAAAACCTGTTCTCTGTAAAATCAAAACCATCTTTCATACTTGCTTCCGTTTTTACCAAAAGTTTAAAACCATAGAGCGAACCAATCTCATCATAAAAACCATGTGTTCGAGCCTTTTCCGAAAGTTCATTGAACTTTTTGCCAATGGTTTTTACATCTGCATTATCGGGCAATCCGTTCAGCTTTACAGGATTTAGTATTTCGCCTTTTTCGTTTTTTTGAACGCGTTCCGAGAGTAATTTTTGGTCTGCTTCCATCCTTTCAATGCGATTTTTACAACCTTCAATCTCGTTTGAAATCTGTTCTAACTTAATGCGAGATTGCCCTTTGGACTGGTTAAAACTGCGACGCTCACTTTCTAGTGATGCAATTTGTTTCTCTAAGCGGGCTTTATCCAATAGGTCGGTATTACCCGAAAGGATTGCCACATATTCCGAAAAATTCATACCCGATTGCTCATCCAAACTGCCTTCATCAATGGTTCGTTTACCCAAGCGATTGGTTTTCAGTTGGTCGATAAAGAGTTGCTTGTTGTGCAATAAGTTAAACTTGTAGCTGTCTAACGACCGCTCCACCGCATAAATAATCACATCCACGTTATTATTGGCAAAATGTTTGGCAATTTCGTTACCCTTGCGAATAGCTCGTCCATCGCGTTGTTGCAAATCACTCGGTCGCCACGGTGTATCGAGATGATGCACTGCAACCGCCCGTTTTTGAGCATTTACGCCTGTTCCGAGCATACTTGTAGAACCGAACAGCACCCTTATTTTTCCGGCATTCATATCGGCAAAAAACTGTTTGCGAACTTTGTCCGTTTTTGCTTCCTGTATAAAACGAATTTCGCTTGCCGGAATGCCGTGCTTTTCCACCAATTTTTGCTTAATTTCGGAATAGACGCTCCACTCGTTGTGGGATTTGAACGTTCCCAAATCCGAAAAGACAAACTGTGTCCCTTTTTGCGGATTGTACTTTTGATAATATTCCGCTATTTTAGCGGCACAATGGCTCGCCTTGTTATCTACATGGTCATCGTAATGAGGACTTATCATTCGCATATCCAAACTCATTTTGCGTGCATAATCGGTGGCGATAAGCATTTTGGCTTTCTCTTCGCTCTCCGACAATTTTGGTCGTCCCAAAATAGTGGCATCGCCTGTTTGAGCAAATTCCATCAGCTTTTTGATAAATTCTTCCTGCTGTGGAGTGGGCGGGATATTATGCAAAATTTCTTGTTTTTTAGGTCTATCTATGCCGATGTCTTTTGCAGTACGGAAGTCGGTAATCTCGTTGTAAAACTGTGCCAACTCCGGTACTTTGATAAAATAGCGGAAACGCTCTTTTTGCACGATATTATTCGTTACCGAAAACTCATAATCGGTCGTTTTCTTGGCATAAATGGCTGCCCATGCATCAAATGAACGAATATTCTGCTCTTCCAATGCTTTGGGACGTAGATATTTGAATAAGAGATAAAGTTCCGTTAGCGAATTGGAAATGGTTGTTCCCGATAAAAACGTTGCTCCCAAATCTTTGCCTGTACGCTCTTGAATGGTACGTATTGCAAAAAGCATATTCATCGCTCGCTGACTGCCATTACTGTTACCCAATCCGGCTACACGATTGTGGCGAGTGGTAAACATCAGGTTTTTGAACTGATGACTTTCATCGACAAACAAGTGGTCAATGCCCATCATTTTGAAATCGGTTACATCATCTTTACGATTTGCAATGTCATAAGCCAACGTTTTCAGTTTTACGGTAAGATTGTTTTGTCTTACAATCAGCCCTTTTTCCATTGCACGCGATATCTCTTTGCCTTGCGAACGCAGCACTTCCAAGTTTTCTTCCACGCTGTCCAACTCTTTTTGTAAAATTTCCTGCTGTATCTCGGGCGATTGCGGCAACATTCCGAACTGCTCATGCGTAAGAATAACACAATCCCAATCGTTGTTTTTGATGTCTCCGAAAATTCGTTGACGTTTATCGGGTGTAAAGTCCGCTTTGCCGGGATACAAAATTTTGGCATCGGGATAGGCTTTACGGTAGGTTTCGGCTATCTCGTGTACGTTGGCTTTCAAGGCGATTATCATCGGTTTGTTTGCCAACCCCAAACGCTTCATCTCTTGTGCGGCACAACACATTATCAAGGTTTTTCCAGCTCCGACTTCATGGTCGCAGATACCGCCGCCGTTCATTTTCAGCATCCAAACCGCATCTTTCTGACTGCTGTATAAATCTTCGATATTTACATTTTGACGATTTAGTCCGGGAAATGTTTGTAACGAACCGTCGTATTGCGGACGGACAAAACAGTTGAATTTCTCGTTGTACATCGTCGTCAAACGCTCTTTGAATTCGCCGTTTTGGGCTTGCAGCCATTCTGAAAATGCTTCTCGTATTTCATCTATTTTAGCATTAGCAGCTTGAATAGCTTCGCCGTCACGCACTTTCGTTTCCTTGCCGTCCACCATCACTTTTTTGGTTATTTCGGGTGTGGTGTTTACCAATGCGTGTTTGAGTAGAGCAATGCCGTCATACGTTCTACTTTCGGAACGAGTAGCGTATTTGGTCCAAATAGTATAGTTTTTTCGAGAACAATTAACCGAAAAATCATCCAATGAGTCAATATACTTTATATCTACATCGGTATCGAACAGGTCGGATGCAAAACGACCGTATATTTCAGCGGGTATCCACCTTTCGCCAAGATTGAAGTCCAACTCTTCAAACTCGATACGCTGTGGAAAAGCATCCTGTAAAGCTTTGAGCGAAAAAGTGGCTTCAGTATCATCGGGATGATGTTTCAGATACTTTTCTACCGATTTGGATTTTTCAATCACATTTCCGGCAATAAACTTATCGGCAATTTGATACTCTTTTTCCAACGGATTGAAAAAAACACGTCCGTGAAGTTCGGTTTTCAACTCTTCACGAGAGCTGTCGTACAAATTTGCCATATAATCCAAATCGACCCGACCGAATTTATTGAGCGATGCCGATAACGCTTCTTCTACGGTATCTACTTTTGTGATTTCCTGTATAGCAAACGAAACAGGACGACTGAAAATATCGGCTTTCTGCCATACACCGCCGATATTGCGTTCCAAAAAAGGAATATCACTTCCGGCAGTGTCCATTTTGATAACTTTCAGGTTTTCGGCAGTATTCAATTGACCGAATTTTTGCACAAAATCATCGTAAAAACGATTCAGGTCGTTTCGCATAATAGGATGTGCCAAACTGTTTTCAGCTTCAACAGAGTATAAGTTTTTGTAGGCATCCCGTACTAAAATATAACTTTCGATACGATTTTGCTGTTTGGCATTCACATCCAACGGATGAAAAAACATTCGGTCGTTCTCGTCCTTTTTCAAAAATCCGACTTGTCCCAAATCGGCAATCAAGCAACCTTCACGATAATGCTGCTCCCATTTACTATCGAATAAACGGGGAGTGAAAGATAAAGTCTCTTTCGTGTCAAAAAGATTGGTTTGAACGGCTGTAGTCGAGTTATTATTAAAAGTTTTATCTGACTTTTCAACAGCTACCTTTTTTTCAGGTAATTGTCCAGCCTTTTTAAGCCTTGCTTCATGCTGTATTTCTAACCGCCATTCGTCCACGTAGTTGCTTGCACGATGTGGGTCCATTTCGGCAAAAAATGCGTCGAGCATCTCTTCCGTAGTAGGAAGTTTTTCTTTTGGTAATGTTTCTATTTCCGTTCTTGTTGAAACAGCTTGAGCCGAATGTAAACCGGATGTTCCCGATACATTTAAAGCCGTTTCAAGGACGTTATTTATGATTTCTTGCCCGGGTCGTGCCATTTTTCCGTTTGGAGTGACAATCGGTTTTGGCGGAATAACTATCGTTTGTTTCGCCCGATTATTAAATTGTTTTTGTCCCTTTTTTTGTGGCTTTATTTGTGAACGTTCCTGCTCCGAAAAACCGA
>MVZJ01000165.1 GCA_002069095.1 Bacteroidetes bacterium ADurb.BinA174
TGCGCAACTGTCCCCTTTAATAAAGGGGACGAGCGAAGCGGAGGGGTTATGAAAAGACAAAGCAGGTTTCTCCGCTCGGGACACGATACCTCCGGCTTCGTGAAAAGACGAAGGCAAAGCCATCGTCTCCCACCCGTAACCCGCAACCGTTATCAGTTATCAGTAAAGTTCTCCGTGTTACTCTGTGAATAACACTGTGAAACACTGTGTAACAATCCGAACCCCAAACGTCAAACTCAAAACTCACAACTCAAAACTCACAACTGCAACCGTTATCAGTTATCAGTAAAGTTCTCCGTGTTACTCTGTGAATAACACTGTGAAACACTGTGTAACAATCCGAACCCCAAACGTCAAACTCAAAACTCACAACTCAAAACTCACAACTGCAACCGTTATCAGTTATCAGTAAAGTTCTCCGTGTTACTCTGTGAATAACACTGTGAAACACTGTGTAACAATCCGAACTCAAAACTCCGAACTCCGAACTCCGAACTCGTAACCCGCAACTCTTTCCATTCCTATACATTATTTTCCACACTTGGCACGGCAATTTTTAAACTTTTATTATCTTTGCAATTAGATTAAATGGAGATTGGTGGTTAGTGGGCAGTTATCAGACTTAAGTAGCCAATAGCCGTCAATCAATTTTTTTCAATCTCATTCAATCCCGATAACAGACAACTATAAATAAATCATTTAATTCTTTACAAATATGAAAAATATTCTACGCACGCTCTTAGTTTCTCTCGTGGCTGCTCCCCTGTTGTTTTCCTGTGCTGATATTCCGGGCATAGAGAGTAAAATAGAAGCATTAGACAGCCGGGTTGAAGCTCTTGAACAGCTTGCAGCCCAAATGAACACGAATATCTCCGCGTTACAAATCGCCGTAACTGCGTTGCAAAATCGGGATTTTGTAACTTCCGTAACCGAAATTAAGGAAGCAGACAAAATCATTGGTTACACCATCAACTTCTCCAAAAGCGGATCCGCTACCATTTATAACGGTAAAACGCCCAACATTATAGCCAAGCAATACGCCGACGGCAAATATTATTGGTCGTTAAATGGTCAATGGCTTACAGGTAGCGACGGTGAAATGATGAAAGTGGAAGGAGAAAACGGAATAACTCCTCTGTTGAAAATTGAAAACGGTTTTTGGATGCTCTCTATCGATAACGGCGAAACGTGGACAAATATGGGCACGGCAGTGGGAGGCGATGGCGATTCGTTCTTTCAAAACGTTTGGCAGGATGAAAATTACGTTTTCATGCAGCTAAAAGACGGTACTTTAATTCAACTGCCGAAAGAAAAACCCTTGTCAATCACCTTTGACGAGTCGGTAGATATTGCCATTACCGGAGGAGCTACCAAAACCCTGAATTACACCGTTACCGGAGCTACCGACGAAACCGTGGTTAAAGCCATGGGACAGAACGGATGGCGCGCCAAGGCAACTCCCGTTGACAACACTACAGGAACCATTACCGTTACCGCTCCCGACCCGCTAACCGATGACGAAGTGCTGGTGTGGGTGTACGACGGAAAAACGAAAACCATCATGAGCAGCCTGAATTTCGTAACGGGTGAGATTACCGTGGCTTCAAACGCCTATTCGTTGCCAAGGGCAGCAGGTTCTCAAGAGGTTAAGGTAGAAACAAATATCGACTACGTGGTGGATATTCCCGATGATGCCCAATCGTGGCTGTCCGTTTCCTCAACCCGCTCCGCTATGCGTACCGACACGCTCACTTTCCACTTGACCGAAAACAAGGGATTTGTACGTTATGCAACAGTTGCCTTGAAAAATAATGCCGGTAAGGTGCTTCAAACTATCGCGTTTGAGCAAGCCGGCGGCGCTCTATCGGTTAACGTGGAAACACCGGGCACGCTTTCAACGCTCATTACCGAGGAGCAGAAACAAAACACCGTAATACTTGTACTTACCGGCGTCTTAAACAACGACGATTATAATGTGATTAAAAATATGCCTTCGTTGGAAAATGTGGATATGTCGAGTATTCTCAACACAACTATTTCAGCTTCGATATTCGAAAATAACAAAGTAATAAAAGAGGTAAAGTTGCCCACGTATCTTACCGCTATACCGGAGAAGTTATTTAACAATTCGAGCATACAAGTATGCGCTATTCCCTCACAAGTATCATACATTGGCTTACTCTCTTTTGGCGGCTGTACGGAACTTGTTGGAAAGTTGACTCTGCCGTCGGAATTGAAAACAATCGGCATGAGCGCATTTTTTGGTTGTTCCAAACTATCGGGCAATCTCATCTTGCCGGAAAAGGTTATATCTATCGGTAGTTTGGCTTTTTCAGGATGTAACAATATTGAGAAAATTTACAGTAAGAATTCCACACCGCCCTCTTTGGAAACTTCCGTTTTTCCCAATTATAACTACTTGGGTGTTCCTATAGGGGCGAAAGAGAGTTATATAAACGCGGAATCGGGCCCTTCGCACGATAAGTGGAGTATGTTCGCGGTTATTGAGGAAGTGGATTTTAGTAATTTTTAATATGTCTATCCGCAAAACATCCTAATCAATTCTCGTCAAAAAGAGCGAACAAGTTCGAGTGGCCATGTCCCTTTTTAGGCGTGGATAAATGGTTAGAAAATCAATCGGTTTTAGCCGAAATTTAAATAATCTTGGGCTAAAGCCCGCTTTTAACGACGTTTTACCCCCACGAGTTAAAACTCGTGGTAATTGATAAATGTTTTTAGGACACATTGCGGATAATCATAATTTTTAAATAGATATCAGAAAATAGAAGTTTTAAATATTTCAACCTCTGTTATTCTTAAAATAATATAGTAAAAGCGCCCCGATTTTCGGGGCGCTTTTTTTACGTTACGGGCGGTTGTTTCGGTAATCAATTCCCGCACGGGTTTGGTTGTAGTAGTTCATGCTATGTCTCTACGGGAAATGACGATACCCGATAAGCCGAACGGTAGATTTACTTGAAATTTTGTAGACAATAGACGATAGACATCAGACGACAGACATCAGACATCAGACACAAGACACAAGACACAAGACATCAGACGATGGATATTTACGAATTACAATTGAAAAGACGAAGGCAAAGCCATCGTCTCCCACCCGTAACCCGCAACCGTTATCAGTTAGCAATAAAGTCCCCCGTGTTACTCTGTGAATAACACTGTGAAACACTGTGTAACAATCCGAACCCCAAACTCAGAACTCAGAACTCACAACTCGTACCCCGCAACTCTCCCCTTAAGCTAAGCGGAGGGGTTATATTTCATCCATTTTTTTGAAAGAAAAACCGCCCCGTTTGAACCTAACGGGGCGGCGGGTGTGATAAGAAACCAAATCGCTAAGAAATGACCAGTGAGCCCAATTTTTCAGACATGTCTTTTAAGGCGAAGTTAAGCGTTTCTTTCTCCTTATCAGACAAATAACGCGGTTTCCCGAAAACAACGTGCCCATTGATGCGCTGACTTAGCCATGCGCGCGATTTATTGAAATAATGCTCCGCAATGTACGACAAGTTAACGAATTTAGCCACTTCGTTCAGTTGTTGGCGCACAAGAATTTCATCTTTTAACTCTGTTAATTCCTTTTCAATTTCATTGAAACCTGAATTTATAAATTTATGAATCTCGGCAACTTCTTCAGGGGAAGTATATATTTTTTTCATTTCAGCCGCTTTTTCAGTAAAAGCATTGCCCGATAGCGCCTTCAATTCAGCTAAATCTTTTTTTAAGTTTTTCATAATTGTTTTGTTTTTTATTCCACCCGTTTCGGGGCGGGATGTTTGGTTTTACTTCTTGTTGTCTCTTTTGTTTATCAACTTTTGTAAGTCTTCGAGCATTGAATTGATTTGGATTTCTCGCTCTTTTTTAGGAAAATCAAACATTTCTGAAATTCTGATATAATCCGAAATCTTTGTTTTTAAAGTTTCAATCCGTTTTTCTAAATCCTCCATCGTTTCTTTGTTCTTGAGAATTATTACTTAGTTTCTTATCATATAACAAATATATATAAACATTTGTTTACAGAAAGATAAAAAAGCAATTATTTTCATCAAAGGCCGAATGATTAACTTTATCTGATAAAAATCGGGAATTAAGCAGTTACCAACACTCCTATTCTTATAATACAAAGTTTGTTCTCATAAACAGAGCTCTTCTTTTTATAAAAATAACTCCTTAGCGACCGGTATTTTATCAGAATAAGATTAAATGAATATCCGTATGAATCTTACTCAATTAATAACCACATAGGCACATAGTTTTTCATGCAAAGAAGTAAAATAGTTATACAATAGTCATAGTAGCAAAGCTACTATGTGTAAAACAAGTTTTCTATGTAACAC
>MVZJ01000166.1 GCA_002069095.1 Bacteroidetes bacterium ADurb.BinA174
TTCCACCACTTCATAATCAAGACTACCTGTAAAAGGCGGATTTGCCAATATCAGCGTGTATTTGTTGCTGTCTTTATTATCATCTGAAAGCGAATCCCGCCACTCGATATTTGGGTTTTCTACAGCGTGAAGCATCATATTCATTGCACCAATCCGAAGCATGGTTTGGTCGGTATCGAAACCGTAAAACATTTTGTCTTTGTAGTGATTGGCGTTTTCGGTTTTCAACAGTTCTTTCGGGTAATTTTCAGCAATATATCGAGCGCTCTCCACAATAAAACCTGCTGAACCCATTGCAGGGTCGCAAATGGTATCTTTCAGCGTTGGCTTCATTAGTTCCACCATCATTTTTATAATATGTCTTGGTGTGCGGAATTGTCCGTTGGTGCCACTTGCCGCCATTTTGCCAAGAATATATTCATACACATCGCCCATCGTATCACGGTCTTCCATATTCAAATCGCTAACACCATCCACTAACTTTGTAAGTGTTCGTTCGTTAGGAATAAGGAAAATAGCATCTTTCATATAGGTTGAGTAGGACGAGTTTTTCCCTGAACTCAGGTTTTTAATAAACACAAAAACATCGTCTCTAACGGTTTTAAACATTGTTTGTGGGTTGAAGTCTTTAAATTTACTCCAACGCAAATTTTCATAAGGCACAGTTTCTTCCGTTTGCGGGTTTAACCAATCTCCTTTAGGAAATGTCGGATTTTCAAGCGTTGAGCCAAACATGCTCGCGGCACCTTCTTGCTTAAGCTGAGCGTCATCTAAAATTTTGATAAAGAACAAATAGGTCATCTGTTCCAAAACGGTTATAGAATTGGTGATACCTGAAGTCCAGAACGTATCCCAAATAGCATCAATTTTGTTGCGAATTTCTCCTGTAATCATAGTAACAGTTATTTTATTTCCTTGGCATAGACTCAAATATTGCCAAGAATTATTGAAATGCGAAATTAAGAAAAATAAGCGATGTGGTCAAACAACAATCTATTTTTCCTACCTTTGTGTTTTTAAACGATGAAACAACAAAAACAACTCGGGCTTTGGCTTTTGGTCTTCGTATCGCTGGGATCAATGATCGGGTCGGGGATTTTTAATTCGCCGAAAGACCTTATCAACGTTGCCAACCCGATGGGTACGCTTATTACGTGGATTATCGGCGGCACAGGCGCGTTGATGCTTGCCCTTGTTTTCATCTACCTGTCGGCAAAAAAACCGGAGCTGAAAAGCGGTATCTACGCCTATGCTCGCAATGGTTTCGGCGATTATATGGGATTCAATTCCGCCTGGGGTTACTGGTCGCTGGGATGGTTAGGAAATATCAGTTATCTGGTGCTGTTTTTCAAAACGCTGAACGATTTATTGGGTGAATACGCGCTTTCCCCGTTAACCTGTTTCATTTTGGGTTCAGCCATTCTTTGGCTATATTACTTCATTCTGCTGTCGGGTGTTCGCGAAGGCGCTATCCTTAATTTTGTGGTTACTGTTGCCAAACTTGTACCTATCGCCTTGGTGATTTTGTTGGGAATTTGGTTGGTGAATAACGAAATTTTCAACGTTCCGGATTGGCAAACCAAATTAGCTTCCAACGGAAAATCCACTACTCCGTTGTTGCAGGTGAAAGATGCTATGGCGGTGGTTTTGTGGTGTTTTGTAGGAATAGAAGCAGCGGCGGTATTATCGGGAAGGGCAAAAAGCCAGCAAACAGTACGAAAAGCGATTACTATTTCCGTTCTTTCGGTTTTGACGATTTACATGCTCGTTACATTTGTGGCCATGGCAAGTGTTCCCGCCAAAGACCTGGTTGCATCCGATACACCCATTTCTCTTGTTTTGGGTAAAACAATAATCGGAAGCGCCGGCTCATTGATTGTCAAAGTCGGAATTATGATTTCGGTGTTGGGTGCAAGTTTATCGTGGATAATTTTATCGGTTGAAACCATGTATGCATCGGCAAGAGAAGGCGTGATGCCGAAAGCGTTAGCCAAAACCAACAAAAAAGGGACTCCCGTCAATGCACTTTTGCTTACGCAGATTTTCACGCAGGTTTTCCTGTTATCTATTCTCTCTCCTGCATTCAACGAAACCTATCTTATGGTGATCACCATCGGCACTACTATGGTACTTATTCCCTATCTGCTTTCGTCGCTCTACGCCGTAAAAATATCTTTTGGAGATAATCGAGAGAAAAACATCAACAAACTAATTGCCGTTGTAGGAACACTCTACTCCACTTATGTTATTTACGCCGTAGGTATCAAATACCTCTTCCTGTCGATTATTTTCTACGCTATCGGCGCTATCATTTTCCTGAAAGGAAGACGCGAACAAAAACTAAAGCCCAAACACTGGGAATGGGCTTTTATGCTGACGCTAATTGTCGCGGCAATCTTACTGGTTATTTTGATAGCAAAAGGAACAATCCGGTTGTAATTTGCTTCGTGTTGTTTACTACTTGATATTCGGCTTTAACACCACTCGCCGTTTCGTTGAATTATTCAACTCCACCACGAATATCTATTGAATTATCTGTTTATCGTATAACGCAAGGTAGCCCCCAAACGAACCGGATAACCCTGTTGTACAAATGCATTTTCTTTTCCCGCCATATCCGATGCTTTGAAATAGAAGGAGTTGTATTTTTTATCAAATATATTCTTTCCCCAGAGTTCTAATGCAAAAGAGCCTTTTTCGGCGGTAATGCTGGCATTTGTTAATCCGTAGAACGGTTGATAAACCGAATTATCTTCCGTCCAATAAATTTTTCCGGCGCCCGTGTACTGCATATTGGCAATCAATCGGTTGATAAACGAACCGTATTTGAAATTATACACGTAACTTGCACCAATACTCAGCGTATGTTGTGGGGCAAAAGGAATATAATTCCCTGAATAATCGACTTTTACATCTTTTCGGCCTTCTTTTTTTGTTGTCAGATAATTGGCAAAATGCGCATCGGCAAAACCATATTCCGTGAACAAGGTGAAGTTCTTAGTCGGATTATATCTGAGACTTAATTCAACACCTTTACTCGATGATTTTCCGGCGTTGGTAACGATACGGCCTGATGTTCCTTGGTCTAATAACTGAATAATTTGAATATTGTTTACGTGCGTGTAAAATAGTGCAAAAGTTAACGACAATCGTCTTTCGAACATTTCGCAACGCCCGCCCAATTCATACGTCCAACTGTGTTCGGGCGTATAAGAAAGTTGCTCTTCGAGCGTAGGGGCTATACCCGAACCTCCGCCGATGGGCATTCCTTCAGGAAGTTGAATATTTTTGGGTATTTTATTCATAATCTGTACCAACATTGCATCGCGCAAAATCTGCGAAAAAGCCTGCTCATTATATCCACCCGATTTATATCCTTTCGAAGCCGAAATATAGGTGAAAGCGGTTTCCATAGGCTGGTATTTTAACGCCAATTTAGGAAGCACCTCCCAATGACTTTGGCTTAAATTGCCCCTCATCGTTGTATCGGCAGGCACATCAATAGAAACGGGCGGTAAATGCGGCGGCATTTTGGGTTTTATGTTCATACCCACACCTTGCGTTTCGGTAAAGTAATCTATCTTGGAATGTTCATAATCGAGGCGTAAGCCAAAAGTTGCCGACAGTCCTTTCACGGCAAACAAATCGTTCAACGATGATTGATGAAACAAAGCTATACCCCAAGTCGGTTTTTTATACTCGCCGGGCATTTCAATTTCGTCATTCAAAAGCGATATGGAAGGCATTTTCGGGTTGGCTTGCTCCATTGCCTTAAAGGGCGCCAAAAAGAAAGAGGTTCCATCTTTTTTTATGGTTACGGGCGTATTGACAAGTCGGTTATCGCTAAAAACAAAAGCGCCGACAACCCAATTGTATTTACTTCGATTTTCAGATTTTACCGTAATTTCCTGACTAAACGAATGCTCTTTTTGCTGCTGACGAATGGAGAAAACCGATAATGGCGTGTAATCCTGGTCCATTTTCATATGATCTTTCAAAAGCTGGTATCCGGTGGTAGAGTTCACGCTAAAGCCGTTTCCAAGATAGCGAAGCGACAATCCGTTTGTGAACAAATGACGGTCATACGACGATGGTTCGTTGAAATTTACCGCCGTAGAGTCTTCGTGCATATACGGGAATGCACCTTGCGAAACATAATCGTAGTGAGCGAAAAGCATCGCTCTAAAAGATGGAGTAATCTCCCATTCTAATTTTACTTTTCCGCCGGCATTATCGGATGCATCCACGTTTTTTCCAGTATATTTATTGAGGAAATATCCGTCGTCTTTCTGATAATATGCCGCAACCGACAATCCGAAATTATCGGATAATTTGCTGTAGTTGGAACCTTT
>MVZJ01000167.1 GCA_002069095.1 Bacteroidetes bacterium ADurb.BinA174
AAAAACCTCGTCGGGAGACGATTCGGCCATCACTTCCGGAGTGGGAAACGCTTCAAAAACGCGCGGAGAAATCATATTTACCCGTTTATCGGTACATTGTGCCGAGAGAATTACAGCAATCAATAACTGGTAATTATTGGCGTAATGTAGTTCCGTTTCAGCTGATTCTGTATTATGTTCGAACCAGTTCATTACGTTTTTGAAGCGTTGTTTTTTGGTCATAATTGTTGATTTGTTGACTAATAGCTAGCGGCTGATTTTTATCTTTTTATCTCATCCGACAACGGAATGAATTGTGCGCTTAAATCTGGGTCTGCCATGTCCGGATCGAGTGGATACATGGGACGATTAATTCGTTTGTACGGCAAGCGGAGTAAGTCTTGGTCAACTCCTCCGGGTGTGAGCGCCATTAACCAATCGGCACGCATATCGTATAATTCGGGAACAAGATAACCGATTTTCACCACTAAAATATCCGTTTCGCGCGGGTTTAATCCCAATTTGGTAAAATCCTGTTCGTAGTGATATGCCATTCGTTGTTCGGTAACGATTATGGAAGTATTGCCGTTTTTCACTACTACTTCGGTTTTAGCATTCGGGTGTCCCGCGTGAATAGCAGTGATGGTTCCGGTAATTCTGACAGGAGGAGCATATCGGTTATCGACTTCGGCTCCGGCCGTTGCGTCAATTCTTCCGCCCACGCCAATTTCTTTGGCTTTCTTTACAAACTCTTTTCCAGGAATCGAAGCATAAATCAACGATTTAGCATTACTTTTTTTCAATTCGGGGTGTTTCAAAATTTCAATCAACGTCCACGTAACATCCCCTGCACCTCCGGCGGTAGGATTGTCGCCCATATCGCTGATGATAAACGGTTTTTTATCGCTTGCAAATGCTTTTTCCAGCGCTTCGCCTAAATATACGGTAGGAGCAACAAACTCGAATTCTTTCCTTACATCCCAGAAATGCTTGGCTAATTTCTCTGCTGCTTTGCCTACGGCTTCCTTATCGTCGCCATACGCAACAACAACTCCGTGATTTCGGGGTTCATCGGCCCATGGATACGACATCCAAATAGCTGCATCAATTACATTATCTCCATCGATAACACTCGGAATCTCGGCATAAAGACTTTTTCCAGGCTCAATGCGAGTACTGGTTTTTTCGCCGGGGAGTAAAATAGGAACTGGAATCCATGCTTTAAAAGCCGGTTTACCTTTACCGTTTTCGAGTCGGTTGAGGAGATTAGTAACCGCGCGTTTTTTAGATTCAATGGCATCTTCGTGCGGAGCTAATCGATAACAAGTGATTAAATCTGTGTTTTGTGCCAATCGGGGCGAAACGCTTCCGTGTAAGTCCATAGAGGTGGAAATCAACACATCGGTTCCTACCAGTTCGCGGATACGAACAAGAAAGTCGCCTTCGGGGTCATCCAATTCCTGAACGCTCATGGCGCCGTGAATATCAAAAAAGATGGCATCAAGCGGAAGTTTTGCTTTTAAACTGTCCAAAGTTTTACCGACTAACGATTCATACGCTTCGCGTGTTACAATTCCGCCCGGCATAGCATGTCCGCGCAATGTAGGCAGCCAAACGGCACGATTGATAATTCCCGAATCCGCAGCGAAAAACGGATAATACGTGAAAACACCATCTCCGTAACGAGCTCTGAATGCGGCTTCGTTGGAAACTGCCGGAGAGAACGTGCTCGACTCAATAGCAAGTCCGCAAATAGCGATACGTGGAAGTTCTTTGGTTGCATTGTTTTTACAACTCGATGCGAGCAGTAACAAAGCAAGGGGTAAGGCAAATACTATTTTTTTCATTTTGCAAATTTATATAAGGTTGTTAATAATGTGGATAATGTGTGTAGCGACTAAACAAGCTGTTTCGGTTCTTAATCGATTTTCACCCAAACTGACAGGTTTAAAGCCGAAATCGATAGCTTTTTGTACTTCTTCTTCGCTGAAATCTCCTTCGGGGCCGATAAGAAGCAATGCATTTTCTCCTTTTCGGTAAGTTTGTGCCAAAAATACTTTTTCCGATGGGTAACAGTGTGCAATAAACTTGTGCCCATTGAACGGTTGTTGGATAAATTTTTCAAACGAAATCATATCGTCAATAACCGGCATCACGGCTTGTTGTGATTGTTTCATGGCCGAAACAACAATTTTTTCCAACCTTTCGGTTTTTAATTCTTTCCTTTCCGAAAACCGGCAAAGTAACGGGGAAAACCTATCGATTCCTATTTCGGTGGCTTTTTCGGCAAACCACTCAATCCTGTCGATATTTTTGGTAGGAGCAAAGGCTATCTGCAGGTTAAAATTCCACGATTTGGGCTGTGGAATTTCCCCGTTTATGCTAATCATACAATTTTTGTGATGTGCCTGAATCAATGTACAATCGTAAAAAAAACCTTCACCGTCGGTAACGGTTAATTTATCGCCCTCTTTCATCCTGAGCACTTTTACGCAGTGTTGCGATTCCTGATCGGGCAACTGATGTGTGTGTCTGATATTGGGAGAATAAAAAACTGTGTTAGTCATTTTCTTTGCTTTTCCGACGGTTTATTTCATCGCGAAGTTTTGTAGCTAACTCGTAATCTTCATCTTTAATGGCTTCTTCCAATCGTTTTTGCAAGGCATCAATTCTAACTTCTTCAATATTTTTTGAAATTTCTTGAATATCAGAAACGTCCTTATTTGAGAAATCGTTTGCCAATACCTCTTTTTCATCAAAAACAATAGCCATATTCTGCATAATTGATTCAGTGGTAAAAATGGGGGAATTGGTTCTTAACGCAATAGCAACGGCATCCGATGTGCGGGAATCGATGCGAAATTCCTGATTGTTTTGACGCAATAATAACTCTGCAAAAAAAGCGCCGTCTTCAAATTTATAGATAAAAACCTCTAATAGTTCTATTCTTAATGATTTGAAAATATTGTACATAAGATCGTGTGTCAAGGGGCGTGGCGGAGTCATATTTTCCATTACAATGGCAATGGATTGCGCTTCGGGAGTGCCAATTACAATCGGCAATCGGCGAATACCATTTTCTTCGGCAAATATAAGTGCGTATGCTCCGGCTTGCACCTGGCTGAACGATATTCCAAGTATGGAGAGTTTTACTTTATTTGTCACAATTATTGTTGTTTATTTGTTATAACATCAAAAATACAATTTTTAAACAAGAAAGACGGTATTAAATGTATTTTTTTTGAAATTTTGAAAATTAATTACGGAATATGAAGAAAATTATTTATCTTTGCACCCACTTTACGATACGGTGGTTATAGCTCAGTTGGTTAGAGCGACGGATTGTGGTTCCGTAGGTCGCGGGTTCGAGTCCCGTTCTCCACCCAAATGCACTGATAATAAGTGTTTTTCTCTCTTAGATTTGTTTTAGGTAATCACGTATTTTTTTAAGTACGTGATTTTTTTATGCCTGAATATTCCTTCTCCTAAATTCGGAACATACAATTGCCGTGGCAACCGCCACATTTAATGATTCCGATGTTTGTGCATTTGGCGGATAATTGGGAATGAAAAGTTTGTTTGTAACTAATTTTTGAATATCAAGAGAAATTCCTTTTCCTTCATTTCCCATCACGACAAATCCGTTTTCCGATAATTCGGCTTTGTAAATATTTTCGCCTTCCAGAAAAGTACCGAAAACAGGTAGATCATTATTTTTTTTCAAAAAATCAAAAATATTCAAATAGTGCGCTTTCACTCGTGCAATGGCTCCCATTGTTGCTTGTACGGTTTTTGGATTGTAAATATCGGCGGTATCGGGTGAACAAAAAATATGTTCTATTCCAAACCAATCGGCCAACCTTACAATGGTTCCCATATTTCCCGGATCTTGAATACCATCAAGAACAAGATGCAGTTTATTACTTAATTCGATATCTTCAACATCGTGTTTCGGTTTATAAAAAACACCGATAACTTGCGGTGCGGTTTTCAATTGTGATGCTTTTTTCAGCTCATCGGGTGTGGAATCGACAATTTCTTCTGCCGACAAAGATGAAATTTCCGACATAACTTCCGGTGATCCTGCCAAAAATTGACACCGACAATTGCCGAGTAAATCGAAAACCAATTTTTTCCCTTCGGCAACAAACGTTCCGTGCTCAGTGCGGTATTTCTTTTCGTTCAGAGAACGAATATACTTTATTTTGTTTTTACTCAATGACATTTCTGACCGTTTTTTGAATGTTACAAAGATACTTAATTAATTAAAAAGGTAGATTCAACTCACAAATGCAATTTTCTTTTCCAAAGATGCAAAAAATAATTGAGCTGGTGTTTTATATTTCAA
>MVZJ01000168.1 GCA_002069095.1 Bacteroidetes bacterium ADurb.BinA174
GGACGGATTAATAAATAAACGAAACCGTCTGCTCCAAAAGCTGCTCGATGCAGGCACTATTTCTCAAACCGATTATGTGTTGGCTATTGTTGAGCCACTGCCCGAAAATCCGCATCCGCTACCGCAAATCGCACCGCATTTGGTAACTCGATTCTATTTGTCGCAAGAGGGAACACATGTGCAATCTACTATCGATAAAAGTTTGCAACTTCAGGCTAATGATGTGTTGGAACGATGGAACGTCGAATTTTCACAAAATAATATTCTGAATTTGGCAGCACTGATTGTCGATTTAGAGAAAAATGAAGTTATTTCGTATATCGGAAATGTAAATTTCAACGATCAACAGTCGGGAAATCAAGTAGATATTATTCAATCCCCACGAAGTACAGGTAGTATCCTAAAGCCGTTTCTCTACTGCGCAATGCTGCAGGAAGGTGTTCTTTTGCCTGCCGAATTATTACCCGATATACCCATCAACGTGGGCGGTTTTTCACCCAAAAATTTCAGTTTGCAATACGACGGGGCGGTTCACGCCGATGAAGCGTTGGCACGTTCGCTTAATGTTCCATCAGTAGTTTCGTTGCGCCGATACGGTGTGCCGAAGTTCTACGATTTTTTGAAAAGAATTGGGCTGACAACATTAAACCGACCTGCCGAATATTATGGGCTTTCGCTTATTTTAGGCGGTGCGGAAAGTACGTTATGGGAAGTGGCACAAGCGTATGGGGATATGGCACACGCTGTTACCAATTTACCAAATACCGGATTTCGGTTGTCGGATGATGAACGTCGTAGAGACACACGGCCGTGTGTCTCTACAACGTTTAACGCAGGCGCGGCGTGGTTAACATTGCAGGCATTAACCAACGTAAATCGTCCCGAAGAAATCGATTGGCAATTTATTCCATCGATGCGAAAAGTAGCGTGGAAAACAGGAACAAGTTTCGGATTTCGAGATGCGTGGGCGGTAGGCATAACACCCAAATATTTAGTAGCGGTATGGACGGGAAATGCGAGCGGCGAAGGTCGTCCGGGCTTGACAGGTGCGCGTACATCGGCACAAGTAATGTTTGATTTGTTCAACCTGTTACCGCCCACATCGTGGTTCGAAACACCTTACAGCGATTTAACGGAAGTGGTTGTTTGTCGCGAAAGCGGATGCCTGATGGGATTGCATTGTCCGCCTTCATCGGCAGATACTATATTGGCTCCGATAAAAGCGGTGCAGGGCAGCGTTTGTAATTATCACAAACTTGTTCACGTATCGGAAGATGAGCGTTATCGGGTTTACGAACATTGTGCCACAGGCAGAGGAATCCGCTCAGTTTCATGGTTTGTGTTACCGCCGTCGTGGGAATGGTATTACAAGCAGCATTACCCATCGTATCGGTCGTTGCCGCCATTTTCGCCCGAATGTCGCGATGGCGCATCTGTAGAAGTGATGCAGTTTATTTACCCTTATCCTAATTCCATCATAAAAATAACCAAGCAGTTGGACGGTTCACGCGGAAAAGCGGTTTTTGAACTGGCACACCGAAATCATTCGACTCGCGTTTTCTGGCATTTGGATAATGAGTATATCGGCGAAACATCCGATGTACATCAAATGGAACTTTCTCCCGATTCAGGCGACCATGTCTTGACTGTAGTGGATGAAGCGGGAAATTCGTTGGTTAGCAGATTTAAAGTGGAATAATCTACGCTCCGCTCAGCGGTTTTAATCCGCTTAGCGGAAGAACGAGAAACGCGCAAGGCGGTGCAAACCGCCGTGCGCTATTCAAAATTAATATATCCCAATCTTTTCAAATCATCCTCGTTTTCAACGACATGAGTTTTTCCGTTTAAAAGCAAATATACTCTGTCACAAGGCTGTTGAATACGTTTATACATGTGGTCGGTAATCAGGAAGCCTTTGCAAGACCGTTCTTCTTCAATAACAGATTGAATAATTTCAATTTGTACCGGACTGATGTGCGTGAAAGGCTCGTCAAGCAACACGAACTTAGTATCTGATTTAATGATAACGTACAATTCCACTAATCGATACATCCCGCCCGAAAGATGTCCGATTTTTGTATTATCCCTAAGTTGAAAGGCAGGAAACAGTTCTGTGAAAGGCTTAAAATCTACAGAAAAATTGCGAAAAATTTGTTTCAATGTTAGCCATTTTGGAATGAAATGATGCTGTGGAAGGTATCGCATCAAGGCTGGCTGAGTATAGGCTTCATAAACTGAAATATCATCTATAATGACGGATTTTTCACACCTCAACGTTCCGTAAACACTACGCATCAAACATGATTTTCCTGCACCGTTACGACCTAATAATCCTATCACATCTCCTGTTTCCATTTTCAGATAAACATCGGAAAGAATTAGTCGTTCTCCGAATAAAAATCGTACTCCACTTATTTCTAATGTATGTTTCATCTTAATTGATACGCTAAAATCATTATTCCGAGAAACAGAAATAAATCAAATACGAGAGTGATAATCCAAAGCGACTTTTTCGAAAATCCGAAGTTGTAATAGTAAAAATACTCCTGCTTTTTAAATTCGTTTACGAGATAAAAAGATGCTCCTAATGACAATAATTTTAACCAAAACAATCCTTTATAAGCGCCTATCCCATTCGACCATAGTATATATGCACAAGCGGCATTAATACAAATAGATACCCAAATGAAATATCGATAAAATGTAAAAAGAATTCGGATGTTTCTGATAAATTTCATTATTGTATTTTTTACATATCCAACGGATCTTTGTCAAACGGACTAACGCCCGGCGGATTAAACAATCCCCAATCGTCCACAATGTAATTCCATGGGTCGAAACTTGCTATCCAATTGATAAACAGCAATCGAAACTCTTCAATTTGTTGACGCACCATTTTGTAATATTCAACATGTTCAAAACCAAAAGCTTCGAGACTGTGATACCTGACCATCAAATCACGTGCGCATTTACGAATAATGGCTGCATTTTCCATGCGTAAATCGTAAATATCTCCGGCTTCGGCTCCCGAAATCTTGGCGGGAATGAGCATAGAATCTTCCAACAGAAAACCTTTAATGTGTGCCAACACACTGTCATCATCGGGAATAAGATCACAAATATCCTGCACAGTATCCATAATCTCTATCGCCTTTTTGTAGATAGGCATTTGTTCTACTTTGTCAGATGAACTTTCTAAATCATCAGGGTCGAAATCGAAGTCATCAAAATCATCAAACATAGGAAATAAGATTTTTGCAAAGTTAAAAATATCTCTTCAAAATATGAGAAACACTCGAATAATATCCGCTTCCGAACAGATTCAAATGTACAAGCAAATAATAGAGTTGATACAGTTCAATTTGCTGTGAGTAGTTATCAGGTTTGGGAATTATTGCGTGATAAGCATCGTAAAACGATTGAGAAAATCCGCCGAAAAGTTTACTCATCGCGATATCCACCATAGAGTGCCCGAAACAGGTTGCAGGGTCGATAAGAAAGGGTGTTCCGTTTGATGCAATAAGGTAGTTGCCGCCCCATAAATCGCCGTGCAGAAGCGAAGGTTTTACATCTCCGAAAGAGTTTTGAAATAGAGAAATTGCCCTGTTTTCATTCGGTATTTCCGATGCTGAGAGCAATTTTTTCTCTTTTGCTAATTGAAGTTGCGGAAGGATACGTTCAAACCAATAAAACTCTGCCCAATTATCGTGAAAAGTGTTGGATTGCGGCAAACTTCCGATAAAATTATCTTTATAAAATCCGAATTCCGATTGAGAGTGTTGATGCATTTTTGCCAATTGAGCTCCGAATAGTGAAAAATCGGATGAATCGGGACGTTTGCTCTCTACAAAATCCATCAATAAAAACGATTTATCTTGAAAAGAATCGACTAAATAAATATGCGGAACAGCAATAGTGTTGGTTTTCTCGATAGCTTCCAGTCCAACTTGTTCCGCTTGAAACATTCTATAAGCAAACGGTTTGGAATTGACTTTCAGAAAATAGTTCCGCTTTTCAGATTTTAATAAAAATGCCGAAGAGATATCTCCGCCCGTAACAGAGTGATAAGAGATAATCTTTTCGGCTATTTTTTCGGAAATATATTTGATAATATTTTTCATTTATTCTGAAAATCAATTATTTGATGTCCAAAATGTTAGTTTAGTTGGTAACAGTTCCTTCTCACTCTTTTAGCCTTCTGCTATAAATACACGTATGATTGTGGCGGAAAAACATTAAAGTTGTCTTGTAAGCTTAATGGTTGTTTGTATTTTTTCGGATTTTTGATTTTTATTGCATGCGCAATTTTTCTATCTG
>MVZJ01000169.1 GCA_002069095.1 Bacteroidetes bacterium ADurb.BinA174
AAAGAGCAAAGAGCAAAGAGCAAAGAGCAAAGAGCAAAGAGCAAAGAGCAAAGAGCAAAGAGCAAAGAGCAAAGACATTAGATTTTTACTCGAATTGTTCTGTCAACTCCAAACTAGAAACGTCAAACTTCAAACTCCAAACCCTGAAACGTCTTCTGTCAACACACTATATGATATAAAAACATAAAATAATTTATGCCCCATATTTAAAATGCTTTATCCAAAATATAATTCAAAGTAAGACGCTTAAATAAAAAGTCAAAAAAGTGTTTTTGGTTGATTATCCAATGATTACCTATAAGTAAAACGGTAATTTCCTAAATATCTCTCCAATCGAACTTAATAAATTCGGAGTTTAAATCACGTAAAGATAAGAACTTCTACGTATAGATTAAGTTAAAAAAATATAATAATAACAGTTTGAGGATTATTTCCACAGTGCAAAATTGTATTTTCTGTTTCTTTCGTTTATGGTATAAATAAGTACAATTGAGTTTATAACGAACAGACGTTACATGCAACGTTTACGGGGAACAATTTACCGTACGGTGTGTACATCTAAAACGAAGCCAAAGGCATCGTCTCCCAATCAAACGAAGCCAAAGGCGTCGTCTCCCAAAACGTAAATCTCCGGCATTTTCAAAATAAAAGATCCAAAAACCTTTTTTCCTCTTTTCTTTTTCCTTATCTTTGCAGTCAGAAATTTTGGTGTTACTCGTTCCTTTTTAAACTTCGGAACAGGTAATGAAAAGGGAATCAGGTGAAAATCCTGAACAGACCCGCTGCTGTAATTGCCTCCCCTATCCCCTCCAAAGGAGGGGAATGAGGAAAGTCTGCAAAAAACCCAAAAATACCACTGGCTCATATTCCTCTCCGTCAATTGACGAAAGGTTAGAAGGGGCTGGGAAGGTTTGCAGATTAATAGTCATAAGTCAGAAGACCTGCCACTGTTTCACAAATTAGTTACATAGCTTTCGGGGGATAAAGCTTGAAAACGACACGCGAAACAAATTCTTATTTTATTTTACGCGCTTCATTTTCAACATGCTTTGCCGGAATAAAAATTCGGTAATAGATGATTTATTTAAACAGAGTTGTAATTTTTGTTATTGTGGTTTGGTGCACAATAGCGACTTCAGTGTTTTCGCAAAAAAGCTTAGATAGCTTGCAGCATTTGCCTGAAGTGGTTGTTACGGCCAAGTCATATAAAGAAGTTATACCTGCACAAAAGCTATCGGGCGAAGTACTAAAATCGATGAATAGCTTCTCCGTTGCCGATGCCATCCGCTATTTTTCAGGAATACAAATTAAAGATTACGGCGGTATCGGCGGACTGAAAACCGTGGATATACGCAGTATGGGAACCAATCATATGGGCGTTTTTTACGATGGAATTCAACTGGGTAACGCGCAAAACGGACAAATAGACTTAGGCAAATTCTCGTTAGATAATATTGAATCCATATCGTTGTACAACGGACAAAAAAGTGAAATTTTTCAGCCGGCACGAGACTTTGGTACATCGGGAAGCGTTTATTTACGGTCGCGCCGTCCTAAGTTTACCAATGGCGACACATATAATATACGTGCCGTTTTACGCGGTGGGTCGTTCGACCTTATTAATCCCTCGATATTGTGGGAGCAAAAGATTTCGAACAACCTTTCATTGATGTTAAATGCCGAATGGGTAAACTCATCGGGAAAATATAAATACCGATACAAACGCGTTCATCCGCTTACCCATGAAACGGTTTATGATACCACTGCCATACGTGAAAACGGAGATATTGATGCCATTCGGTTAGAAGGAGGTTTTTATGGTTTGCTCAACCAAGGACATTGGAACGTGAAATCGTACTTTTACACTTCGGAACGAGGAATTCCGGGCGCTATCGTAAATAATATCTGGAAACGAGCGCAACGTCAATGGGACAGAAATTTCTTTGTTCAAGGCACTTTTCACACATCCATTACGCCCAAATACGATATTCAAGCTAACGCCAAATACGCCAACGATTATATGCGCTACCTCAATCCTGACACCACGTTGATGTATATCGACAATTCGTTTCATCAACAGGAACTTTATTTTTCGTTGGCTAACAAATATTCCATTCTTAGTAATTGGGATGTATCTCTTTCGGGCGATTTTCAATGGAACACGTTGCAATCCGACCTCGACGGGTTTGTGCCCCCTACCCGATTGACAACCCTCGTAGCTATTGCTTCGGCTCTGGATTTAGGAAAAGTGAAAATGCAGGGAAGCATTTTAGGGACTTTCGTAAACGATAAACTACACAAAACAGATTCGGCGCAAGCTGCTAACCATAAATATCAGTTCACTCCGGCAGTTTTTGCATCCTATAAACCTTTTGCGCAACATGACCTGAGTTTTAGAGCGTTTTACAAACATATTTTTCGTATGCCTACGTTTAACGACCTGTATTACACCGACATTGGCAATGTGCAACTTGAACCCGAATATACCTATCAGTACAATCTGGGTGCGCAATACGAAAAGAGTTACAAACAAGGTTTTTTCCGCCATTGGCAAGTTCAAACCGATGTATATTATAATCGGGTTACCAACAAAATTATCGCGGTTCCCAAAGGAAGCGGAATGTATAGGTGGATGATGATGAATGTGGGAAAAGTTGAAATACGCGGTGTCGATTTTTCGGCATCTGCCACGACACAACTGTATAAAGACTGGCTGTTAAACCTGAAAACAAGTTATACGTTTCAAAAAGCGCAGGATTTTACACGCCGAAAAAACAAAGAGTTGGAAGCGATTACTTACGGCGGACAAATTGCCTATATTCCGTGGCATAGCGGCTCGGTAATCGCGAATTTGGTGTATAAAGATTGGCAGTTGAATTACAGTTTTATTTATATCGGTGAGCGGTATCACAGTTCGGCAAATATTCACGATAATTACGAACAACCCTGGTACACAAGCGATTTATCACTTGTAAAGTCGTTTAAATGGAAACAGTTTTCAAACAAAGTTTCACTCGAAGTAAATAACCTGTTCAGTCAGGATTACGAAGTGGTGTTGAATTACCCAATGCCAAAACGAAATTATAAAATTACATTAACCGTTGAGATATGAGAGATAAGTTAAATCGAAGATGCGCTCTCCCCTATTGGGGGAGTTGGAGGGGGCTTCTTTTATCCTTTTTCCTACTCGCTCTTTTCTCTTCGTGTAGAAAAGATGTGGAGCTTTTGCTCTCCGACGTTACGACAGTAGATGCCGGAGCAAGCGCAAATTATTCCGGCTTTTACTTGCTGAACGAAGGAAACATGGGCAGCAACAAATCAACGCTCGATTTTTTCGATTTTGCAACAGGTTCTTATCAACGAAATATTTACGCCGAAAAAAATCCTTCGGTACCGAAAGAACTGGGCGATGTGGGTAACGATTTGCAGATTTACGGAAACCGACTTTACGCCGTTATCAACGCTTCAAACAAAGTTGAAGTAATGAATGCCCGTACAGCTAAACGAATCGGGCAAATTAATATACCCAATTGTCGCTACATCACTTTTCATCAGCAATATGCTTACGTTACATCGTATGCCGGTCCCATCGAAATTAACCCCGATTACACACAACGCGGATTTGTGGCTAAAATTGACACTGCAACACTGCAAATTGTGGATAGATGCGTAATCGGATTTCAGCCTGACGGCTTGGCGATTGCCAACGGAAAAATCTACGTTGCCAATTCAGGCGGATATATGGGTGTGGGGAATTTAGAGAAGTACGAAAAAACGGTTTCGGTAATTGACATTGCCACTTTTAAAGAAGAAAAACGTATCGATGTGGATTATAACCTGCACAGAGTGAAAGCCGATAAACGCGGCAATATCTGGGTTTCATCGCGTGGAAACCATAGTGATTATCCGTCGCGCTTGTTTGTTATCAATTCGCAAAAACAAGCGGTTACAGACACATTGCAAATTCCGGTATCCAACTTTTGGCTCGATGGTGATTCGCTTTACGTTTACAGCGCCGAAAAATATAGTAACGAAATAAGTTTCGCGCTTGTAAACACCAAAACAAAGCAAATTATTACGCGACAACTTATTACCGACGGTACCGAAAAGAATTTTGAAATGCCCTACGGAATTATGGTGCACCCCGACACTAAAGATATTTATATCACCGACGCGGGTGATTACGTAAATCCCGGATTTTTATACTGTTTCAGTCCGGAAGGTAAAAAGAAATGGAGCGTGAAAACGGGAGATATTCCGGCACATTTCGCATTATTATCTAAAAAATAACATAA
>MVZJ01000170.1 GCA_002069095.1 Bacteroidetes bacterium ADurb.BinA174
GTTGGGTAGATGGAATGCCTACCGCATTGATGAAACCGTTAAGCGGTAGTGGCGCTCGTGGAATGATGATTGATGCTATGAAAACTTACGGAGCAGATTCGTTTGCCGGAAGGCTTTCTTCCGTTCTTCAAGGTGCAACGGATACTACGTTCTATATTGTTGCTGTTTACTACGGAGCAGTAAACATAAAAAATAGTCGCTATACCGTTCCCTATGCGCTTTTGGCGGATTTGGCAGGCGTTATTGCGGCGATATTTGTGGCCTATCTCTTTTTCGGATAAAAAATAGACGATTCTCCAAGTAAATAAAAGTTAAAAAAATGGCTATTACATTTCAAGCAGAAAATATCACTTTTCCTAAAATAAAAAGGCAAGCAACAAAAAGTTGGATAAAATCTGTAGCGCAAAATTACGATAAAAAAATTGGCGAAATATCTTATCTGTTTTGTGATGATGAGAAAATTTTGGAAGTAAATCGCGAATATCTTTCTCACGATTATTATACCGATATCATCACATTCGATTATTCAGAAGATGATAAAATATCGGGAGATATTATAATTAGTTTGGATACTGTACGCACCAATTCACAAAAGTATCAAGTCGATTTCATGGAAGAACTTCACCGGGTAATAATTCATGGAATATTGCATCTGTGTGGTCTTAACGATAAATCACCCGAAGAAGAAAAAGCGATGAGAGAAGCAGAAAATGATGCTCTAAATCTCTTAAAATCGATAAGTTAAAATAACTTTTGTAATTAATAATTACTTTTGAAAACACCATTTGTAAATTTCTAATCCTTGCCGAGCTATGTCTATCCCTTTTTCGCTAATGTTTTATAACACCGAAAACTTTTACGATACTGCTAACGACCCGTATACAATGGACGATGAGTTTACACCTCACGGAGAGATGAATTGGACTGAAAAACGATTTAATGATAAAGTTACCAAGTTTACAAATGTTGTAAAAGATATAGTAAAACCACTGACACCGGATATCATTGGTTTAGCCGAAATAGAGAATAAAATGGTAATTATGAGCATCTTAGATGAATTTCGGTTGCATGGCTTACAAAAATATAGTTTTGTCCATTACGACAGTCCCGATGAACGTGGAGTTGATGTTGCTATGATTTACAATACGGAATCCTTTCTAGTACTTGAATCAAATCCGATATTAGTTCATTTTCCTGGTGTTGAAGACAGAACACGTGATATTTTACATATTAAAGGCAAAACAATTACCGATGTAATATTACATCTTTTTATTGTCCATTTCCCTTCACGTCGAGAAGGTACCGACCGCTCCGAACCTCGACGATATTTTGTTGCAAGCGAATTACGCAACGGCATAAAAAAGACATTGAGTGAAAACCCCGATGAAAATATTGTCATCATGGGCGATTTTAACGACACTCCCGACGATAATAGCATAGATAAAGTTTTGGGAGCTGAAAAAAGCTTCGAAAACATATCCAAACATAAATTGTATAACTTAATGTATATCAGACATAAGCGAGGAATAGGTTCAATTTTCTACAAAAAATGGTTGCTATTTGACCAATTTATTGTTTCTGGAAACGTTTTGCTCTCAGATAAAATTGATTGTAAACCTGAATATGCCGGTGTTTTCAATCCTCCATATCTCATCCATTTCGACAAAAAAGGGCGCGCAAATACAAACCGCACTTATCGTGGGAAATACACAGGAGGTTATAGTGACCATTTACCCATATTTTTAAAGATGCAATTAAGGTAAAACATTTGCATCTTACAATTAAAAACCAGATGCAGCAACCAAGAAACAGCTACTACCAAAATCTAAAAACCGTAAACTCATATATAAAATAATTTATCTATCTTTGCATCTCGCAAAGACTTACAGATGAATTTTAATTACGACATAATTGTAGTCGGAGCCGGACATGCCGGTTGCGAAGCCGCAACCACGGCCGCTAATTTGGGCTCAAAAACGTTGCTTATCACAATGGATATGAATAAGATAGCCCAAATGAGTTGCAATCCGGCTGTTGGTGGTATCGCGAAAGGACAAATCGTACGTGAAATTGACGCGATGGGCGGACAAATGGGAATCGTAACCGACAAAACCGCGATTCAATTTCGTATGCTCAACCGTTCAAAAGGACCTGCTATGTGGAGTCCTCGTGTGCAAAGCGACCGCGAAAAATTCATCCATACATGGCGTTCGATAATTGAAAACACACCAAATCTATTCCTTTGGCAAGATACGGTAACGCAGCTTTCTTTTAAAAATGGCGAGATAACCGGAGTAAAAACGAGCTTAGGAGTAGAATTTTCCGCAAAAGCAGTTATTCTTACAAACGGAACATTTTTGAACGGTCTGATTCATGTCGGCAAAGTTCAGGTAGGTGGCGGACGTATTTCTGAACCTTCTTCTTTTGGTTTGACTGAACAATTAACAGAAATGGGCTTTGAAGCCGACAGGATGAAAACCGGAACTCCCGTTAGAATAGATGGCAGAAGTGTCGATTTTTCGTTGATGGAAGAACAGAAAGGCGAAGATGATTTTCATCAATTTTCCTATTTAGACAATGTGCATCGAGAGCTAAAACAACGCAGTTGCTGGATTACATATACGTCTGAAAAAGTTCACGATTTACTCCGCGAAGGGTTGGATGATTCGCCACTTTACAATGGACAAATTCAAAGTATCGGTCCAAGATATTGCCCGAGTATCGAAACAAAAATCGTAACGTTTTCCGATAAAACAAGCCACCAACTTTTCCTCGAACCCGAAGGAGAAACAACAAACGAATATTATCTCAACGGCTTCTCCTCTTCCCTACCCTTGCATACACAACTTCAAGCACTGAAAGCCGTTCCGGCATTCAGAAATGTACACATTTTCCGTCCCGGATATGCCATTGAATACGATTTTTTCGACCCTCGTCAATTGACCTCAACGCTCGAAACGAAACTTGTGAAAAATCTCTTTTTCGCAGGACAAATCAACGGCACAACCGGATACGAAGAAGCGGCAGGGCAAGGGATGATTGCGGGTATTAACGCACATATAAACTGCCATGGTGGTTCGGCTTTTACTCTTCGTAGAGACGAAGCATATATCGGTGTACTTATCGACGATTTGATTACAAAAGGCGTTGATGAGCCGTATCGCATGTTTACTTCGCGTGCCGAATATCGCATTTTACTGCGTCAAGACAATGCCGATGAACGATTAACTTTGCGTTCTTACGAACTGGGCTTGGCTACGGAAGAGCGAAAAAAACTTCTCACAGATAAGGAAAGTGAAGTAAAAAGGATTATCGAATTTGTTCAAAACTTCTCAATCAAAGCAGATAGAATCAATCCTTTTTTGGAGAGCCTTGGCACTGCCCCACTCCGCCATGGAGTAAAATTAATCGATTTATTGACTCGTCCGCATATCGATTTACAGGTTATGTCGGAAGCTGTTTCACCGCTGAAAGAACTTTTATCAAGCATCGAAAATCGTCAAGAAGAGATAATCGAATCGGCAAATATCGAGATTAAATACGATGGCTATATTAAACGTGAAAAAATAATGGCTGATAAGATAAATCGATTAGAAGACATCAGAATTAAAGACAAGTTTAACTATAACGAGATTCAATCTTTATCAACCGAAGCTCGTCAAAAACTAACAAGCATAAACCCCGAAACCATTGCTCAGGCGAGCAGAATCCCCGGCGTTTCACCGAACGATATTTCTGTCTTGCTCGTCTTGCTTGGGAGATAAATTTACAAATGTTTCACGTGGAACAATTCAAAAAAACAAAACTAAATTTCAACTATGAGTGTAGAATTATTAACCGCAGCTGTAAGAAATATTCCTGATTTCCCGATTAAAGGAATTCAGTTTAAAGACATCACCACCCTCTTTCAATCTCCTGAACGATTGAAAGAGTTATCCGATATCTTGTATGAAAGATATAAAGATAAAGGAATAACAAAAGTGGTGGGAATTGAATCGCGTGGTTTTTTTATGGGACCGAATTTAGCGATAAAGTTAAATGCCGGATTTGTACCAATTCGCAAGCCGGGAAAACTTCCTTACAAAGTTATTGAAGAAAAATACACGAAAGAGTATGGCGAAGATGCTATACAAATTCACGAAGACGCTTTGTGTGAAAACGACGTTGTTCTCATTCACGACGATTTACTCGCGACAGGCGGCACAATGGTTGCTGCTCTGAAACTGGTAAAAAAAATGAAAGTAAAAAAAGTGTATATTAATTTTCTTATAGAGTTAGAAGATTTAAAAGCGAGA
>MVZJ01000171.1 GCA_002069095.1 Bacteroidetes bacterium ADurb.BinA174
AACTAAAATGATATAGCTTTTTTACTGGACTACCTATCCGTCTTTTCCAAGTTTAAACATAGGAACTAATTTCTTTATTCTTCTACTTCTTTTTTCGATTTGCCAAACTCTTTATCTATTTTCATAAACGGAATCAACAACAGAGTGGGAATCGTTAAAATCATTACCAAGATAAAGAAGTTTTGGTATCCCAACTGTTCCTGAATCCATCCCGCAGCCATTCCAGGTAACATCATTCCGAGAGCCATAAATCCGGTACAAATAGAGTAGTACGCGGTTTTGTGTTCGCCTTGTGAGAAGTAAATCAGATAGAGCATATAGGCAGTAAAACCGAATCCGTAACCAAGCTGTTCCACAGCTACAGCAACATTTACCCAAAGGAAACTTTCTGGTTGGAAAATTGCTAATATCAGATAAGCTGCATTAGGAAGTGTGATAGCCAAAGCCATGGGCCACAACCAATATTTCAATCCCTGACGAGAAGCTACAATTCCTCCGATAATTCCACCTGCGGTCAGAGCGATAACTCCCACAGTTCCGTATGTAATACCCACTTCTTGTGTGGTTAAACCGATTCCACCAACATCTCTTCCGTCTAGCAAGAAGGGTGATGCCAATTTTACCAGCATAGCTTCGGCTAATCGGTACAGCAGCATAAATGCCATTGCCAATCCAAGTCCTTCTTTTTTGAAAAAAGATGAGAATGTTCGTCCAAATTCCGTCATTACCTCTTTGGGTGTATTTACCGCTTTTCCGCTATCACTATCGGGATATGGAAGAATGAAGCGGTGATAAACGAAGAAGAGCAAAAACAATCCCGCTAAAATAAAGAATGTAAGACTCCACGCATAGGGAATACTGTCGGTAGTTTTTTCTAAAAATCCCGCCAGAATAATCAACAATCCTTGTCCCGAAATCATCGCTAACCGATAAAACGTACTTCGTATGCCGACAAAAAATGATTGTTGCGAATCGTCTAACGCGAGCATATAAAACCCGTCGGCAGCAATATCGTGCGTGGCGGAACTAAACGCCATCAACCAGAAGAAAGCGAGCGATGCTTTAAAGTAGAACGGAGTGGGTAGCGTGAAAGCGATTCCCGCCAACCCTGCGCCGATTAACAATTGCATTGAGATAATCCACCATCGTTTGGTTTTCAGAATATCCACAAACGGACTCCAAAAAGGCTTTATTACCCAGGGCAAATACAACCAGCTTGTATATAATGCTATATCCGTATTCGATAATCCGAATCGTTTGTACATGATTACCGAAACAGTCATTACCGCCACGTATGGTAATCCTTGGGCAAAATAGAGAGTGGGTATCCAACTCCAGGGGGAACGAGTTACTTTATGTTTCATTGTGATGAGATGTTATGTTTTAATTATCAATTACTAATTACAAATTGTCTTTTGTCGATTTTTGAATGGCTGTAATGATTCGTAGAATTTCTTCTGCATCGTCAAGCATACTTTGGGCTTGTTCCGCCGAAATATAATCTGTATCTCTTAAAAGTCTAAGCCAATAACGTGTTTCACGCGTTTCTCTGTATGAAACTCCCAATTTGGCGAGAAAATCTTTTCGAGAGAGTCCACCAACTGCTTCTTCGGCATTAGAACCAATCGATGTGCCGCTACGCAAAATTTGTTTCGACAATTCAAACTCTTTTTTCTCTCTGCATAAATACTGATAAAGTCGTACAATCCTAATAGCAAAATTATACGTTTTAGTCAATATAATATTCTCTTTTTCAGTATATTCCATATTTGGTAATTTGTAATTATTAATTAGTAATTTTTCTTTATTCTCGAACTTCTAAAATAATGATTAAGTATCTCTTTATAGCAGTATCCATTATTTGCCATCATAGCAGCGCCAATTTGGCACAATCCAACTCCATGCCCCCAACCTGCACCGGTGAGAGTAAATTTTTGGGGAATGCCTTCATCGTTTTCATCATCGGTATCAACAACAAAAGCTGAGCTGTACAGGTGCGATTTCGATAGAGAACGGCGAATTTCCAACTCTTTGCCGATAATCATTACTCGTTCGGTTCCGATAATTTTTAATCGGATGATGCGACCCGATGTGCCTCTTTCAATAGGCTCCAAAGCGATAATTTCTCCAAAATCGATTCCGGAACGTTCTTTGATAAGTTCGCTTAATTCGCTTTGCGAATATTCAACTTTCCAACGATAAAAGTCGGCGGTTTCTTGGTCGTAATCATTTAATACCTGCTTCAACACTTTTGCATCGCGGGTATTGCAAAATGCTTCGGGCGATGTACGAATCCACTTATCGGCATTCTCTTCTATGGTTAAGTCGGGTGCGGAGCTGTCTTTTGCACAATCGGGATTTCCTTGTAGATAGGGGTGAATGGTCGGTTCCCACACATTTTCGAAAGTTTCCATTACACCACCGCAACATTTCGAGAAACGAGCATCGCAAATGGCATTTTCGTACATCAACACTTCGCCGCGTGTGTCGTTTATCACTCTGTTTACCATTTCGGTAGATTGGCGGGTAATTCCTTGATAACGCTGACAATGGTCATCGGCACAAACATCGAAAAGTTCGTGGTCTTCTCTGTCGTACCACTTAACTATTTCGGTAGATGTTTTGAACGATGTTTGATAATCGCTTTTAATTGACTTGTTTTTTTGAATTTGTGCCAACAGCCAACTTCGCGAAATTACGGCATGCGCTTTCAGCAACTCTTCGGAACTTGTAGCACTCATTTCCGACGAAATAACGCTCACAAGATAATCTTCTAACGATACGATATTGACAGCTGAAATATTGCCGTTTTCAATCACAAATTTCAACTCTCCCAAAAATCGCTGATTTTCCTTGCGTTCCCAATGAAAATCAACTCCTATGATTACATCCTTCAACTCAAATGAATCTGTGTGAAGGTTATCGGATTTAAACGCTATTTCGTCATATTCATTTCCGTTGAACAAAATTTTATCGCCTGATAGTTCCACCGAATAATCTCCTGCGGCAAACTCTTTGCCCGCGAATGTATAGGTGTTTAGAAGCGAAAAATCTATTTTCGATTGGTTTAGTAAAATTCCAACTTGGATTACCGGTTCATTCATCTTTCTTCTTTTTTAATTTTTTTATTTCTTTATCAAAATCTGAAACATAGTTTTTATCTTGAATTTTTCTGAAAACTTCAAACTCTTGTTCTGCCTTTAACTTTGCTTCTAATGCTGTAACGGAGCCTTTATCTTTTAAAATTGGGTATTCTGAAAGTTCTAAAAAACTATTTAGAAAGTTAGCCCAGTCCTGCATTGTTGTAACTATGTTTCTTTCGGCTCTGTTTTCTGCCAAATCAAGATATGCGGAAACAATTCGGTTTAATTCACTTATATGCTTTTCGCTCAAATAGTTTTTAGCAACCGTAACATCCGATTTCAAAATTTTTCCGTCAGGACTTTGTTTCCAGTTTGTCAGACCCATATACAGTTTTGTTGCATCTGCCGATGAGTAAATAATTTCCGCAGCTGTTTTTCCTGTAATTGCCCAATGTAATTTGTTTTGAACCGAAGCAAAGAAATTTTTTGTTATTGGAGAGTTTTTGTCATAATCGGTGGCAAGAGCGTAAATATCAGTGATTTTTTGATAGAAACGTCTTTCGCTTGCTCTAATTTCGCGGATACGTTCCAAGAGTTCATCGAAGTAGTCTTTCCCGAAACTTTCTCCCTGTTTTAGTCGCTCATCGTCTATAACAAAACCTTTTATAATAAACTCGCGCAACGTGTTGGTTGCCCAAATTCTGAATTGTGTCGCCTGATAACTGTTTACCCGATATCCAACAGCAATAATGGCATCTAAATGGTAGAAGTCTATCTCTCTTTCAACTTTTCTTTTACCTTCAATTTGAACTATTCGAATTTTTCGAATAGTTGAAATCTCTTGAAGCTCACCACTTTTAAAGATTTCTTTTAAATGGTAGTTGATTGTTTGTACTTCCACGCCGAACAGTTCAGCCATACGTTTTTGAGTAAGCCAAAAAGTGCCGTCTTCGTATCGTACTTGAATACTAACGTTCCCTGTTTCAGTTGTATATAAAATAATGTTTGAACGCATTATTTGTTTAAGTTTATGCGTGCCTGCAATTCCCAGGTTCTAATTCTGTCTTTGTACGTGTTGTGACCGTTCATTTTGACGATGTCCAACGATGCATCGGAATTGTCTTCCCAACGACGGCAAATGTACATAACATCGTAGATACGACCTATTTGGTATTCGCGACTGATGCGTAAACCTACCGC
>MVZJ01000172.1 GCA_002069095.1 Bacteroidetes bacterium ADurb.BinA174
AGTACATGGAAACGGTTTATTTCGGCTTGCGATTATTTTTTCGAGCAAAAGAAACTCCACACTTCATCGCGACGCGACGAAGAAGTTAAGAACTTGGAGTTGAAAAAAGAAATTGTAGAAAAAATTAGTAAACTTGACGTGTCGCTTGCTGTGGATGATGCATTGCCCGTTTTGCGTGAACTTATGAACGAATGGTACTCAATAGGTCACGTGCCATTTAAAGCCAAAGACAGAGCCTACAAGGAGTTTTATGATGCCACTGAAGCGCAATTCGACAGGTTGAATGTGGATAAAAACGATAGAAAATTAGACAATTTCAAATCGAATATTTCCGACATAGCAAAATCGGATAACGCCAAAGGACAACTTCTTCGCGAACGCGAAAAGCTAATGCGCCAATACGAACGCATAAAAGTTGAATTGCAGACATACGAAAATAATATTGGGTTTTTATCGGTTTCATCGAAAAAAGGCAACAACCTTGTTGACGACATGAACCAAAAAATAAAAAAAATAAAATCGGAACTCGATTTATTAGTGAAAAAAATTGCCGCCATTGATGAAGAGTTGTAGGCTAAGAGTTGATTTTTGATAAAACATAAAATACTGATTTTTTGAAAAGCATATAAAGAGGTTACCATCCGATAACCTCTTTGTGTTTAAATGATTTTCTTTGTTTAAGAATTTAGGATTACCTCTTTAAATTCATAGAAATGAAATATTTAAATAATATTTGGGTAATCGTTATTTTATTTTCCTTAATTTCTTGCTCTGGTAATTTTAATATATGTAAGTATCAATCGGATAATTCAACAAATAAAGTTCCCTTAGCAGATCCTTTTATATTGCTGTACAATAATGTTTATTACGCATACGGAACAAATGCCACCGATGGAATAGCTGTTTTTACTTCACTCGATTTAAAAAGATGGAAAAAAGAAGAAAATCTTGCTCTTCATAAAAATGATTCCTATGGCAATAAATGGTTTTGGGCGCCTGAAGTTTATTACATAAACAATAAGTTTTATATGTATTATTCTGCAGAAGAACATATTTGTGTTGCCGTTTCCCATTCTCCACTGGGACCATTTAAACAAACACATGAAAAGCCTATGTTGGAAGGCGAAAAAGCAATTGACAATTCATTGTTCATTGACGATGACGGAACTCCTTATCTTTTTTTCGACCGATTTAATGATGGACTAAATATATGGATTGCAGAATTGGAAGATGATTTAATGACCATTAAAAAAGAAACACTTCATCCTTGTATTCGCGTTTCGCAAGACTGGGAAAAAGTTTGGCCCCGAGTTAATGAAGGCGCTTTTGTTATTAAACGCGATGGTGTCTATTATATGACCTACTCTGCAAACAGTTACGAAAGTCAGTTCTATGGGATCGGGTGTGCTACTGCTACTGATATAATGGGTGAATGGACGAAATATCCAAACAATCCCCTGTTGCAAAAACCCGGTAATTTAGTTGGAGTAGGGCATAGTTCCATGTTTGCCGATAAAAAGGGAAATTTAAGAATTGTTTTTCACGCCCATTGCAATACAAGCAACATTCATCCCAGAGAAATATATATCAGTAAAGTTGGTTTTAGAAAGGTAAACGGTAAAAATCAACTATACATCGATAATAAGTATCAAACCCCAATATTAGTGAAATAAACTCCAATAAAATAAATTAAAATGAGAACAAAAGTAACTGTATTTTTTGCGCTGTTTTTTGCGCTTTCCTTGTCTGCCCAGTGGAAGCCGGCAGGAGACAAACTTAAGACCAGATGGGCTTCACAAATTGATGTAAATAACGTATTGTCGGAATATCCCCGTCCGATTATGGAGCGTAGTGAATGGCAAAATCTGAACGGATTGTGGAATTACGCCATATTGCCAGTGGGAAAGCAAAAACCAGCCAGTTTCGATGGTGAAATTCTCGTTCCTTTCGCTATTGAATCGAGTTTATCGGGAGTTCAAAAAAGAATAGGCCGCGATAATGAATTATGGTATCAACGAGAATTTAATGTTCCTGACAAATGGAAAAACAATAAGGTGCTGTTACACTTTGGTGCCGTAGATTGGAAAGCGGATGTATGGGTAAACGATATAAAAGTAGGACAGCATTCCGGCGGCTACACCCCATTTTCTTTCGATATTACACCTGCGCTTAAAAAAGGAGCAAACAGTCTTGTTGTGAAAGTGTGGGACCCGACGGATCAAGGATATCAACCTCGCGGAAAACAGGTGAACAATCCTCAAGGGATTTGGTATACACCGGTTACCGGAATTTGGCAAACAGTGTGGTTGGAGCCTGTTTCCGAAAAATACATCGAAAACATTAAAATAACGCCCGATATCGATAAAAACATCATCACTATTGAGGCGTTTATCAATGAAATATCTTCTTCCGACCGAGTAGAAGTGAAAGTAATGGATGGTTCTCGTGTAGTTGCTACCGGACAGTCCATCAACAATCAACCTGTGGAAGTTTTTATGCCTGCCAATCCAACATTGTGGTCGCCTGATAATCCTTTTCTCTACAATTTGGAAGTAACTGTATTAAGCGGCACTAAACAAGTAGATAAGGTTAAAAGTTACGCTGCTATGCGTAAATATTCCACCAAAAGAGACGATAAAGGAATTGTTCGTTTACAACTCAACAATAAGGACTTTTTTCAGTTTGGACCACTTGATCAGGGATGGTGGCCCGACGGACTTTACACGGCGCCTACCGACGAGGCGTTGAAATACGACATCGTAAAAACAAAAGACTTGGGATTCAACATGATTCGCAAGCACGTAAAAGTAGAACCCGCTCGTTGGTATATGCACTGCGATCAACTCGGAATGATTGTATGGCAAGACATGCCAAGCGGTGATAGAAGTCCCGAATGGCAAATGCGTCAGTATTTTACCGGAGTGGAGCGGTTGCGCTCGCCCGAATCGGAAGCTAATTATCGTAAAGAGTGGAAAGAGGTAATAGATTATCTCTACTCTTATCCTTCCGTAGGCGTATGGGTTCCGTTTAACGAAGCTTGGGGACAGTTTAAAACACAGGAAATAACGGAATGGACAAAACAATACGACCCTTCTCGTTTGGTAAATCCCGCCAGCGGGGGGAATCATTACCCGGTAGGCGATATACTCGATTTACATCAATATCCCGCCCCCGTACTTTATTTGTACGATGCGCAGCGTGCGACTGTGTTGGGTGAATATGGCGGAATTGGCTGGGCAAACAAAGAACATCTTTGGGAACCCAATCGTAACTGGGGATATGTTCAGTTTAACAGTGAAAAAGAAGTTACTGATGAGTATGTGAAGTATGCTGAAGAGTTGAAACCATTAATTCGTCAAGGATTTTCGGCTGCCGTGTACACTCAAACCACTGATGTGGAAATAGAGGTAAATGGATTAATAACCTACGACAGGGCTGTTGTAAAAGTAGATGAGGAACGTGTTGCGAAAGTAAATCGCGAAATATGTCGAATTTTAGAATAATAACCTTTTTGTTTATTATTGGTTCCCTTTCGTGTAATGGCAAGCGATTGGGAACCAATGGCTTTTTAGAAGTAGAGACATATAGAAACCCTATTATAAACCAAAGTCTTCCTGATCCAACAATTATTAAAGCCAACGATGGCTATTTTTATCTTTATGCCACCGAGAATATTAGGAATACTCCCATTTATCGTGCCAAAGATTTAATAAACTGGGAGTTTGTGGGAACCGCTTTTACCGATGTCACTCGCCCCGTTTTTGAGCCTAAGGGCGGACTGTGGGCGCCAGACATCAATTACATTAATGGGAAATATGTACTCTACTATTCAATGTCTGTTTGGGGTGGAGAGTGGACTTGTGGAATTGGTGTTGCAACTGCTGATAAACCTGAAGGACCATTTACTGACCATGGGAAATTATTTCGAAGTAATGAAATAGGAGTTCAAAACTCAATTGACCAATTTTATATCGAAGAAAATGGCAAAAAGTATCTCTTTTGGGGAAGTTTTCGGGGTATATATGCTATTGAACTGTCCGATGACGGACTTTCGTTGAAACCCGGTGCAGAAAAGAGACAAGTAGCAGGAACAGCTTACGAAGGTGTATATATCCATAAACGAAACGGATATTATTATATGTTTGCCTCTATTGGTTCGTGTTGCGAAGGATTAAATAGCACTTACACGACTGTGGTTGGTCGTTCAGATAATCTTTTTGGGCCCTATCTCGATAAACAAGGTCGCTCAATGATGAATAACCAACATGAGGTTTTTATCA
>MVZJ01000173.1 GCA_002069095.1 Bacteroidetes bacterium ADurb.BinA174
GAACATCAGCACGCAAAACGGAATGGAGAGCACAATGGCAACAAACGTGGCGGTTTTGTGGCGGAAGAAGAACGCTATGCCGCGGTCGTACCAATTAAAAGCCCATTTGTCTGCTATTTTTTGTGTTCGGGCAAAGAATTCACTAACCTTGTTGGAACGAATATTTATTCCATACACCAATTTATAAAGTACAGGCAGCATAATAATTCCCGTGAAGTACGATATAAGCAATCCCACACTTACGGCAAATGCCTGTGCAAAGAAAATGGCGCCGGCTATTCCGCTCATAAATACCAACGGCACGAATACGGCAATGGTGGTAAGCGTTGAACTGAGCACGGGTGTGATAACTTCGTTGGTTCCCTTTATGCACGACTCTTCCAGCGAATAGCCCTGCATTCGGTATTGGCTGATAATATCGGTTACGATAATGGCGCTGTCAATCATCATTCCCACCGCCAAAATCAATCCCGAAAGCGTAATAATATTGAGCGACTGCCCGAAAAGGTAGAAAAATATAAAGGTAGTGATTAGGGCGGTTACCATCGTTATCCCGATAATAATAGGTGATTTGGCATCGCCCAAGAAAAGCAGCGCCACGATGAAAACAAGCAGAAAGCCGAGCGTGAGGTTTTCGCGCAAGTTGGCGATAGTATAATCTAACAGTTCGGTTTGATTGCGGTTCACCGTAAACTGCACATCGGGATAAGTACGCTCCAAATCGACAAGCGTGGTATTGAGCGATTTTTTCAGGCTTTTCATTGTTTCGTCCGCCTGTTTAATTACGCCCAGTGTTACGGCACGTTTCCCGCCGATAAGCGAAAGCCCTGTTTCGGGTTGGCGAACCACCTCTATTTTTGCTAAATCTTTGAGTTGAAAAATTCGGTCGCCTTTGCGAAGATAAATGTTTCGGACATCTTCAGGCGTGCGCAACAGCGACGAAAACTTGATATTGTATTCGTAATAGCCGTCGCGCACGGTCATACTACCGGGCTCAATGTTGTTGGCAGCCAAAGTATTTTCTATATCGTTTAAACTTATTGAAGCGGATTCCAACATATTGAGGTCGGGTACGATTTGAAGATGTCTGTACATCAGTCCGGTCATGTCTGCCATTGCCACTTCGGGCAGTTGCTCAATGCGCCGCTTCACCACATTGTCGGCAAAGTCGGACAGGTCAAGGAACTTTTGTTCATCGGTGGGCGTATAAGGTTTATCGTCTTTTAGGGTAAGGTTCAGGTAAAATACGGGAATATCCGTAGCGCTAGCCTTGATTACGCGCGGGCGACGAAAATCTCGCGGCAGGCTGTTCATCGCGGCGTCTATTTTCTCATTCACTTCGATAAACGCCAAATCGGTGTTGGTGCCGAAATCGAATTTCAGTCGGACGATAGCGGAGCCGTCGCGGGTTTCGCTACGAATATCGCGCAGTTTGCCCACCTGCATCAATTGTCGGCGAACGGGTTTTACCACGGTATTTTCCAGTTCGCGTGCCGACATGTTGTCGGCCGTTACCTGCACGGTGATTTCGGGAATGGCGATATCGGGCAACAGCGACACAGGCAGCGTGTTGTAGGTGATGATACCGATGATTACGCAGGCCAGAAAGACCATAAGTACGGCAATGGGGCGGCGGAGGAGGAATTTAATCATTGTTTTTTACTTTAAACTTTTAGCTATTGGCTGTTGGCAGAGGATGAAGTTTATTTGTTTACAGTCGAATTAATTTTTTATCTTCTCTTTTCCCGTTACCGTTACAGGTAATATATAGAGATAGTAAAGTTTTTCATTCAGAGTCTTTTATTGTAAAAAACGCTAATACATCATTATCCTCCTCCGTGATTTTTGATAATTCTCCAGAGAAAAACTCCGGGTGTGACGTTCTTTTTTCAACGATAGATGGTGCGGATACAAGGGCAAAGAATTTTCCATCGTAAACTCCATTTATTAACGAGTAGATGGGAAGATTTTTCCTTGCATTTGCCAGAACCCGAATACCGTTATACAAAAATGTATTCGTTGATAAGTCAAAGAAAGTACTGACAATAAAACCATCCTTAGAGTATGTAAAATGAAGTATTTTCCCTACTACATGCACATCATCTATTCCGTAAGCGTAACCGGAGTTTGGTATTTCAATGTGTCTCATTTTCGCTTCAATCAGTTTCATTGGCAGCGAATTAGGAAGATTTATTTCATATACAGGAGTAATTTCCGCTTTTTGTAATGCGTAAACGATGTTATCGAATGGGCGCACGAAAAGCAAATTACCTTCGTTGTAAAAGAAAGATTTCATATCGAAATTAAAATCTGCCACTGCATCGTGTGGAAGATACATTGTATCTATTTGCTTCCCGCTCTCTGAATGCAAGAGATAAAATTGATGCTCTTTCTGTACATCAAAGCGAATGTCTATGTTCTTGAAAAAGAACTCACCGTCAATAAAGCCCATTTCGGTAGGTGCCATATATAATGTGGGAATACTCGATAAATATTTCCCTGTTTTCAAATCATAAAAAGATAACTTTCTCTTTTCATTATCAAAAGCGATAATTCTTTTAGAATTACCATCGATGGCAAAATCTCTCAGGTTTTGGTATTCCGTTGGTCCTGCGCCTCTGTTGTCAATCTTAAACACTACTTTGCCCTTCATGTTAAAGCAGATAATTTTGGGCTCGTTGTCAAGTATGTAAACACGGTCATCATGAATAATTATCCTTTCCACTCTGCCAACTAATACTTCATTTGATAACGGAATGTATGAATCCAATTCAATAATATCCTGAATTTCATCTATAGTAACGTTGTCGGGAACATCAATCCTTTTTATGGATGAAAAATCTACTTTGTGCCTTGTCTTTTCTTTCCTGACGCAGCTAAATGTAATACCCAACACAAACGCAATCCACAATAAATAACGTACTATATGCATAACTTAAAAAAAGCAAGCTTAAAAATATCCTCCACATTCCACAGGGGTACAAGTGCGGGACGCGTCAGCTGTAATCTCACAAATCCTTTTAACACTACTGGTAAACATACCACCTCCCAAGTCTAACTTGCATCTTTCTACTTTTGGTTCTCGTCCATAATTATCCAGATGGCACGTATCACAGCCGTTTTCAAGGTGTGCCAATGCTTCTATATTAGCCAATGCTAAATCTGAAAGAAGTGCATGATTGTTTATACTTTTGTTAATACCATACGCTGCAACTGCAACTAATGCAAAAGCAAAAAGACTGCTTAAAATTGTTTTTTTACTCATATGAATTTAATTTTGATGATTTTATAGTTGTTTTAAGCTATAATTATCTGTTTTTGTTGTATCACTTTTCTAATCCAACTTATTTTCCGTTACCGTTACGGGCGATTCGTGCGCCAGATTGATGTTCCCGCTTACGATAATTTGGTCGCCCTCTTTCAGGGTTTCGCTGGTGATGGTGTATTCGGTAGCGTTCTCAAGTCCGGTCTGCACATAATTCCAAATGGCTTTGCCGTCCACCACGGCAAAAACCACCTGTTTTCCGGTGCGAAGTACCACGGCGGTTTTGGGCACCACCCACTGCTTGCCTGCCGAGCGGAACGTGCTTACGCGCACGTTCATTCCTTCCACCAAGCGGTTTTCGTTTACCCACGGGTTGATTTCAGAAACACGTCCGGTTACTTCTAATTCGGGCATCGAGAAGGGAACAATTTTCATATTATCGCCGATATTGATAAACCCGAGTTCGTTTTCTAATACGGTAAACTGCACTTCTAAGCTGCGCGTGTCTATAATGTTGCAAAACACTTCGCTTGGCGACGAAAGCGTGTGCGGTTTGGCAAACAGGTTGGCAATTACGCCGCCGATGGGAGCGGTAAGCGTGGCTCGCTGCAAATCGTGCGTGGCCATATTGAACTGCGTTTGTGCCGAATTGAAGCCGCTTTTTACACGGGCAAGCTCCATCACATCTGCCGGAACGGCATCTAAACTGTCCAACTTATACCCCTGCCCGATAAGCACATCCTGCATTTCCAAGCGGCTGCGGTCTAACACATCTTTTGCCTGTTCCAACCGGTTGTTAATGGAATAGGTATCGAGCACGGCAATACGCTGCCCTTGCGAAACCCGTGATCCGTTTTTTACGAAAATCTGCGCGATGGTTTCCGAGGTTTGAAACTTGAGCTCCGCTACCGTGCGTGCCGATATTTTTCCGTTGCTCACCAATTCGTGCTCAAAATCCACGGTTTTGAGCGTGATGGCGGTTACTTCCGCCGGAGTGTCGG
>MVZJ01000174.1 GCA_002069095.1 Bacteroidetes bacterium ADurb.BinA174
CAACCGTCTACTGACCTATTTCATCGAAAACGGAGAAATTCTGGTAACACAAGATGAAAACGGAGAGCAAAAGTATTACAAATTGCAGGAAGGCAGTTTGGTTCAACTGGATGCCGATAAAAAACCGATCGAAGGAGACATGGCTCCTTTATACGTTCTTACAAAAGTTAAATAAGACTTCATTATAAAGCCGATTTTCAGCATCGGCTTTACAAGGAAAGATGCCGGAGTGGTCGATCGGGGCGGTCTCGAAAACCGTTGTACTCTTACGGGTACCAAGGGTTCGAATCCCTTTCTTTCCGCTTGAAAAGTAAAAAAAGACAACAGAACTAAGATAAACCCTCTCAATTCAGCGAAATTGAGAGGGTTTATCGTTTTATTAAAGTACAGAATAAAAAAAACCTGGAAAATAAATAAAGAATCACGTCTTGTTAACCTTTTCATTAAATAAATTGATTTTACCATCCTATACATTTTTTCATTCTCTTCTCTCAAAACCCCACTCAACTTTAATAAACTGTACGGGATTTTTACTCTTTTTATTGTTAAAACTTCATTTTTTCTACATTTTTATCATTTTATCCAATTATTCCTTTATCTTTGCAACATATTTAAACGTTGCAATGAATTTTTCACATTCAACATACACAACTCTTTCTACAATGACTATGACCCCTCAGGGGGTTATATAATTTTTCACATCCGCACGGCAGCGTTGCTTGCCACTTGCAAATTGATAGATTTGCGACACACAATTCACATTTTTTCTTATTCACTCAACACCGCTTTATAAAACGGTAAATATATTTTCATTCGTATGAAGGTAATGAAATTTGGCGGGTCGTCCGTTGGAAGTCCCGAAAGTCTGCAATTAGTAAAAAACATTATAGAGGCTGAAAAAGAACCTGTTGTGGTAGTAGTTTCGGCATTGGAGAGTGTTACCGATCGATTACTACTGGCCGCTGATTTCGCGGTAAACGGAAACTCAAGTTATAAATCCATACTAGACGAAATTATTCAGCGACACGAAGAAATTACACAAAAAATGATTCCCGACACATCGGATAAAGAAGAGGTGGTTCAAAAAACACAACTACTTTACGATGACCTGCGCAATATTCTGCGCGGTGTGTTCCTGATTGGCGATTTATCGCAAAAAACATCCGATAAGATTGTGAGCTACGGCGAACGACTATCATCACTTATCATCGCCAAAATCATTTCCGGCGCGAAAGTGTATGATTCTACTCTGTTTATAAAAACCAACAAACACTTCACGAATCATATCCCCGATTTGTCGCGCTCAAACGAACTTATTCGCGAAACTTTTTCCCAAATTCAACCAAACGAAGTAGCCATTGTTCCCGGTTTTATATCATCGAGCAACGAAGGCAACGAAATCACCAACCTCGGACGGGGTGGCTCCGATTACACAGCAGCTATTATCGCCGCAGCGATGAACGCCTCGGCACTCGAAGTTTGGACTGATGTGGACGGTTTTATGACTGCCGATCCACGCATTATCAAATCCGCCTATTTAATTGAAGAACTTTCGTTTACCGAAGCCATTGAGCTTTCCAACTTCGGCGCCAAAGTAATTTATCCACCCACTATTTTTCCGGTATATCACAAAAATATTCCCATTTATGTAAAAAATACGTTCCATCCCGATTCCGAAGGAATGCTTATCCGCAACTTCAAACCACAGCAAAATGGGAAAATAATTAAAGGTATTTCCTCTATCGACGACACCGCTCTTATAACCATTCAAGGACTTGGAATGGTGGGAGTTATCGGTGTAAATAAGCGGATATTCTCGGCGTTGGCAAATAATGGCATCAGTGTGTTTATTGTTTCGCAGGCATCATCGGAAAACAGTACGTCCATTGGTGTGCGCACACAAGATGCTCCACTCTCGAAACAGGTGCTCAGTAAAGAGTTTGCACACGAAATTGCCATGGGTAGTATCAATGAAATTATTGTTGAATACGACTTGGCAACCATTGCCATTGTTGGGCAGAACATGAAGCACGTACCGGGAATTGCCGGAAAGTTTTTCGGCGCACTGGGAAGAAACGGAATTAACATTGTGGCATTAGCACAGGGTGCGGGCGAAACCAATATTTCGTGCGTCATCTCAAAAAACGACCTAAGAAAATCTCTTAACGTAATTCACGACTCATTTTTCCTCTCGCCTTTCCAAGAACTAAACCTTTTTGTAATAGGAACCGGAACGGTAGGCGGCAAGCTGCTGACACAGATAAAACAACAGCAAAACACGTTGAAAGAGCAAAACAAACTGAGGATAAATGTGGTAGGAATTGCAAACGGACGTAAAGCCATGTTCAATCGTGAAGGAATTTCACTAGACGGTTACTACGAAAACCTGATGGAGAACGGAATGAAAAGTTCTCCAGATGTGATAAAGGAAGAAATAATGAAAATGAATATTTTCAATTCCGTTTTTGTAGATTGCACCGCGAGCGACAGTATTTCGGAACTATATGAAGAGTTAATGTCGAAGAACATATCGGTAGTTACCGCCAATAAAATCGCCGCATCATCCGATTACGAAAACTATCGCACGTTAAAAGAAACGGCTCGAAAATCGGGTGTGAAATTTCTCTTCGAAACCAATGTCGGTGCCGGATTGCCTATTATCAACACGATGAATTCGCTTACCAACTCGGGCGATATAATTGTGAAATTAGAAGCGGTACTTTCCGGTACACTCAACTTTATTTTCAACACGCTGAGTGAGGAAATTCCTTTTAGCAAAGCTATCCGCATGGCAGTTGACGCGCAATATGCCGAACCCGACCCACGCGTAGATTTAAGCGGACTCGACGTTACGCGCAAGCTGGTAATTCTTTCACGCGAAGCAGGTGCCAAAGTGAATCAAGAAGATGTGAAGAAAAATCTCTTTATCCCACAAAAATATTTCGACGGTACACTCGACGAGTTTTGGCAAACCATTTCCGAAATGGACGAAGAGTTTGAAATCAAACGCAAAAAATTAGAGAAAGAGAACAAAAAGCTGCGTTTTGTTGCCCAATACGATAACGACAAATGTGAAGTAGGACTGCGTGAAGTGGAGCAAGGACATCCGTTCTACAATCTGGAAGGCAGCAACAACATCATCATGATTACAACGGAACGTTACAACGAATATCCCATGGTTATCAAAGGTTACGGTGCGGGCGTAAGCGTTACCGTCGCCGGTGTTTTTTCGGATATAATTTCAATTGCGAATATTAGGTGATTGCGGGTTGCGAGGTAAGCACTTGCAACTGATTGACCTAATGTAAAAATAAAACTACAAATAATAGATGAATGAGTAATAAATTCAACGCCAAAGCTCAAAACTCAGAACCGGGAACTCAAAACTCCAAGTTCCTTATCATCTTAGGCGACGGTATGGCAGACGAGCCCATTGCCGAATTAGGTAACAAAACTCCTCTACAAGTAGCGAACAAGCCCTACATGGATTTGCTCGCTCAAAAAGGTCGCAGCGGGATGCTCGATACTATTCCCGAAGGTTTTACACCGGGAAGCGAAATTGCGAACTTATCGGTATTGGGTTACGATGTTCCCAAGGTTTACGAAGGACGCGGTGTGCTGGAGGCGGCAAGTATGGGCATTGACGTATTGCAGGGAGAAATGGCTATGCGTTGTAATCTAGTTACCATTGAAGGTGATTTACTGAAAAATCACTCTGCTGGTCATATTACAACACCGGAAGCGGCTGAGCTAATATTATTTTTACAGAAAAAGTTAGGCGATGAAACGTTTAGTTTTTATCCGGGCGTATCGTATCGTCATCTATTAAAAATGAAAGGCGGAGACAAAAACATTATTTGCACTCCCCCACACGACATCCCCGAAAAACCATTTCGTGAGCACCTGATTCGTGCAGAAGTCAGTTCTGCAAAAGCAACTGCGAATGCACTCAATGAACTGATTCTAAAATCGCAAGAAATTCTACAAAATCATCCCCTAAACCAAAAACGCATTGCCGAAGGCAAAGACCCTGCAAACAGCATTTGGCCCTGGTCGCCCGGTTATCGTCCCGATATGAAACCGTTTAGGGAAAAGTTCCCAATAAAAAACGGCGCGGTAATTTCGGCTGTCGATTTAATTCGTGGAATTGGTGTATATGCCGGATTAGATGCGGTTTTAGTAGAGGGC